>JAFGHB010000040.1 GCA_016930255.1 Methanomicrobia archaeon
ACGGATTATGAGCCATTTGATCTCCTCATTCGTCTTTACCATGCCATTCGAAGGCACGGACTGACGAAATAATAACTGGACTCCACATCGCCTTGTCAAAAAAGCAAAAAAGAAAAAGATAGTGCTGTAGAGGCTGCCTCTTGTTGTAAGTAGTTAGGCAGCCTCTCCAGCGGGTTTTTTCTCGGGACTTATTTATTGCCACGGACCTTCACGATCAGGTCAGACACGAACATATGACGATATGAGGGTCATATAAGCTTTTTGGTTATGTTTCCGGTGGAAACCGCTATAGCCTAACGTGAAAGCTAGTGGTGTTGATTTTTGTGGTCTGATTTTGAGAATAGGGCAAACCAAGACGGAAAACTCGTGATCTTCGTTCAGCTCGCTACTGCGTACCAACGATATTCGGTAGCAAAAGGACCTGAACTGTTCGTCGAGTGCTCCGAACCCGAACGTTTGATTTGATGCGTCATGCAACTCAGTCGAAAGCCGCACATATTATAGTGTAACCAGATCTTTATACAATCATGGTGGGAGAAGAGAAAGAGCCGGAGGAGGCGGAAGAGAAGACGGCCGAGGAATTGCTGCTGATCGGCGAAAAGTGTCTTGAGGACGGCAGATTCGAGGATGCCATAGCGGTGTACCGGGAGATCATAAATAAAGAGCCAACGCTTCCTACAACGGCTAAGGCTTGTAATGATTGCGGCGTCGCGTATGCGAGCTTGGAACAGCATGAAATGGCGATCGGGTTCTTTACGGCCGCGCTGAATCTCAAGCAGTATCTCATGGACGAAGGTATCGCGACGTACTACAATCTTGGTCAGGTTTACGGCACGCTCGGGGATGACAAGAAGGCCAAGGAGTGCTTCCGGCGTGGGGATGTGCTCAAGCAAGAACACAAACGCCGGGATGACGAGGCACTGCGTATATTCTCTGAAGTCTTTGATGAGGGGTAGGTTACGATAGACCGCGTGGCGATGAATGGGGCTGACAGACACGTCGTTACCGGTCCTTGAATTGCGCATGCCTGCTTGAATCTTGTTGCAGTCGGATCTTTTTTGATCCGCGGGCACGGTGATTATCGCACTTCGCGAAACTGTGTTGTGCGAAACTTTTTTATTTGTTGGCGGCCAACGTGGATGAATAGGGTGGAGAAGATGGAGAAAATAACCGTAAGTCTGATAAAGGCCGATGTAGGGGGATTTCCAGGGCATTCAACTGTGCATCCCGATTTGATGGAGCGGGCGAAGAAGGAGATGAAGCGGGCGAAGAAGGATGGCTTGCTTGTGGACTATCATGTCTTAAATGCTGGCGACGATTTACAGTTGCTGATGAGTCATCGTAAGGGCGTTGATTCCGAAGAGATACACGGGTTGGCGTGGCGGACGTTCGAGGCTGCGACTGAGGTAGCGAAGGAGCTCAAGCTGCATGGTGCGGGACAGGATCTGTTGGTGGATGCGTTTAGCGGGAACATCCGGGGTATGGGTCCTGGCATAGCAGAGATGGAATTCACGGAACGCGGTTCGGAGCCCTTAGTGGCGTTTATGATGGATAAGACAGAGCCGGGTGCGTTTAATTATCCCATCTATAAGATTTTCGCGGACCCCTTTAATACCGCAGGGCTCGTGGTCGACCCCACGATGCATGACGGTTACATATTTGAGGTATGGGACATAAAGGAGCGGAAGAAAGTGTTCTTAAAATGTCCTGAGGAACTGTACGCGCTGCTCGCATTGATAGGCGCGAAGAGCAAGTACGTGATCAAGCGAGTATTCCCGAAAGAGACGAGTCCGCTGCCGAAGGACGAGCCGGTGGCCGTGATAAGCACGGAGAAGTTGTTCTTTACCGCAGGTAAATACGTTGGGAAGGATGACCCGGTCGCCTTGGTGCGTTCGCAATCGGGCCTGCCCGCACTGGGCGAGGTTATCGAGCCTTTTTCCATGCCGTATTTGGTCAGTGGCTGGATGCGAGGTTCACATAACGGGCCGATCATGCCCGTTCCTGTCATGTATTCGCAATGCACACGGTTTGACGGCCCGCCACGAGTTCTTGCCGCGGGTTTCCAGCTAAGTCATGGTCGATTAGTAGGCCCTGCTGATTTGTTTAACGATCCGGCGTATGACCTTGCGAGGAGAAAGGCAGGGGAGATAGCCGATTATATGCGAGCGCACGGTCCGTTCGAGCCGCATCGGCTTCCTATAGAAGAGATGGAATATACAACTCTGCCGAACGTGTTAAAGAAGCTTGCGAGTCGGTTTGAAGAGGCGGAATAAATCATATTCCCCTCTTCTTATTCTTTTTCGCTATCGCTCACGGAAGGATTTTGATTATCCCTCAGTTGACTTGAGGTCTTTGAGTTAACGATATTGGATATTTAAAAGCCTTGAATGCCTCGTATTTAACTATAGTTCATATATGACAATTACGATGCTAGAAGAAGAATCGCTTGCGGATAACTGTAGAGCTATTCATGAAATTCTCGAATCCTTGCTAGAATATACTTATGAAACCCCCAACTTCGAGCTACCTACAAATGGCATTTACTTCTTCTACGAAGATGGCGAGTTTTGCACGCACGGGAATGAAAAACGGAATAGAATTGTCCGCATAGGGACGTATCGCGTTGATGGAAATTTCAGAAGCAGGATAAATAGCCATTACAGAGGCAACAAGAATTCCAGCGTGTTTAGAAAACTTCTTGGTGGGGCTCTAATTGGGAGAAAAGACCCTAATGATAGACGGCTTAAACAATGGCTAGAGCAGGATGCTCCTTCATTTCAAGAAATAGAGTTAGAGGTTACTAAAGAGTTAAAAGAGCATTTTAGCTTCAGATGCATACCTGTTGAAGATAAAGAAGAACGAGCATGCCTTGAAGAGCAGTTAATAGCAACAATGGCGAAATGTGACAAATGTAAACCCTCAGAGAACTGGCTCGGTAATTTTGCAACAGATGAATTAGTACGAAAATCAGGGCTGTGGAATCATCAGCATGTAACAAGCAAAAATGTACTTACAGGAGAGGCAATCGAAAGAATGAGAGAGCTAACAAGCAAAAACTCAAAAGAGAAAAGAGCTCTTTTTCTTATACCTTGTTGTTCGAAGAAGAAACCAAATGGCGATAAATCCCCATGGTTAGAGGTACGTTCACTTAGAAAAAACAATCGACTGGATTTCCTGGACATCTATCGACACCAAATGATTGATTTTTATTCTAATTTAACTAGAGATGAAGCCTTCAATTATTATAAGAACCGGAATACTGGAGAAACTCGAAATAAAAAGGTTGAAAAAGCTTGGAAGAAAAACTTGAATACCCCCGGATGCGGGACAATGAAGGCAATCGATAGATACAGCTTGGGTAAGTTGTACGAAAAGCCCCTCAATGAAGATATCAAAGATCAATTAAGAGATGGAACTATCAACAATGTTTTCATCGTTTCCGCTATGATGGGGATTGTCCATCCAACGGACTTAATTCCTGATTACGAGTTAATAATGAACGATATATCCCCAAACAGTGATAAAGTGTTTGATTTTTGGAAAAATGTATTTTCAATTGGGAAAATAAGGGATTATTTTGGGCAATTCTTACAATATGACTATGTCTATTGCTTTATGAGTGAAGGATACAGGAAGGCAGTAAGGAATCTTCTAGCAGGACATGAGGTATATTATATCGTCTGCCAAAACGGTCAAGAAAATCCAAGAGTTTGGGGTAAAGTTTTGAACGAAGTGCTATTAAACGGATTTAGTTTGCCCGATGAAGTAAGAAAAGTGGCGGAAACGTGCGACTGTAAGATGGTGGAATTAAATGATACTAAAACCTACGGGTATGGCAACGAATCCAAAAAAATTAGGTTACCTTTTAATAGCGAAAACGTAGTACCTATACAAAAACCAAAAGAATTGAGGGGTGTAAAAATGAGCAAATATTACAAAATTGGAGAGTATCTAAGAAATAGTCAAAAACAGATTGAGACTTTAAGTTATGACGAAATCGAGAGAATTTTAGGATTTAGTTTGCCAGCATCAGCCTATAAATACCGGGCATGGTGGAGTCGTGATCGGAGCGGAGGACATCCCCATGCCAACGCTTGGTTAAATGCTGGCTGGGAAGTTAGTCCCGTGGAGCTTGGGAGGATTATAACATTCAGAAGAGTAGGAAAAGCGAAGTCCCCAGAAGAGAACATCTCTATCTCCCAAGGGGTACAGTCTTCAACCACTCCTGAGATAGGGATAGAAGATATACCAGAACTCATCCGAAAACTATCTAAACTAAACGATGAAGGGATAATAACAAAGGAAGAATTTGAAAAGAAGAAAAAAGAATTATTAGATAGACTCTGAACTGAGAGGGTGGTGAGAATATAAACGAAAAAAATCCCGATTTTGAAGACGTTTGGGAAGAAATTTTAGAAATCGCACGCAGTAAAGCCGGTATCAAAACTCTTGGCATGCAAGTTGGAAACGAGATTATCTCAGTTAAATCTGATAAGATTATGGTGGTCTCTGAAAGGACCGGTAAAGAAAGGCCAGTTAAAAAAGAAGATGTTAAGATGGATTGGGGGATTCTCGCAAGTAAAGGTTCGTTGCAAATAGGTGAAGAAAAGAGTTGGCATGGCTCTATAGTAGCGGCATTTCTAGCCGAGCTTCCTTTTGTTGGTTACACTCTGAGGCCCAGAACATTATATTTGAAATGACGCCTTCTATTTCAAATTGTAAGGATTTTTGACTAACTTCTATTCTCAAGAATTGCGTGAACCATTCTGCCCCTATTGCTGCTTTCTATCATGAGAACGCTCCACACGTTCATCCTTCTTATCCACTCAGTTTACGTTCCAAGATATCATCGATCTGTGTCAGACAGTTGACCCACTCGCGATGGACTTCTTCGGCACTCGCGTATTTCGTTGATGCGATTGGGTTGGGCGGGAAGAAATGCCAGTCATCGGTGTTATTGTTGACCACATCAATACCACAGCTTTTGAGATTGTCGCCAATCTTTGTACCCTTAAACGGGACGAACAGAAAAGGCGCAGGAGTCTCAACCAATTCTTCTTCCAGTAACCGACAGGCCAGTCTCGTCATGGTCTTCAGTCCTGATACATCATCTTCGGGCAGTCCAAAGACGTACCCACCATCCACGTGAATGCCCGCATCCTTTGCCTTACTCAAATAGGTCGCTAAATCGTGACTTTTATAGCCCTTATTAACGGAATCCAGTACAGATTGGCTAACTGCTTCAATACCGCAAAAAGCGCCTCGGCAGTTGCCGTCATATAAGGTCCTCAAGAAAGACTTGGTAAAGTCAATCAATCCAAGTTCGCAATCCCAGAAGATATCTAACTTTTCTCGCCTTATTCCTTCGCAAATATCCTCTACCCAGCTCTTGTCAAAACCAAAATTGAGGTCGTAAATATGCACGATCTTCGCGCCTAACCCTTCAATAATTGCAAGTTCTTCAACAACATCTTTCGGTTCCCGCGCTCGCCATTGCCGTTTCCAGAAAGCGGGCGCATTACAGAAAGCGCAGTTATGTGAGCACCCTCTGCTTGCATATACCAAATCTATACCCCCGTTCAGCGAATATAACACTGATAAGGGGTAACTATCCCTGTCTGGCAAAGGTAAGGTCGTCAGGTCAATAAAGGGGGGATTATCTGTTCGCACAATTCTATCATTGCTCCTGAATGCTAGTCCTCTGATTTTTTCGAAATCTGCTTCAGCGCGAAGTAGGGCATTTGAAAGCGCGAGGAGCGAAGTCTCACCTTCGCCTCGAATGACAAAATCAACCGCGGAATTGCTCAGTATCTCAAAATCTCTCGCCGTTGCACTGACACCGCCCGTTACCACAGCTATGTTTTCATCAAACCCCTTTACTATTTGCGCGGTAGTATAGAGATCCGAAAGAAAACAATCTTCCATACCGTTTACAGCTACTACTTTGGGGTTCTCCTTCTTTAACGAAGTAATCAAAACCTCCTCTGTTGTTTTCCCGTTAAAGCATTCTACGGTTAAATCAGTAAAACTTGTAGTCAAACCATTCTCGGTCAGGTATGCAGACAGTGATAGCATAGCCGTTGGCGGCACCACAGTACCCCTCGCTAGCCCAATTAAATCCCGCTCGGCGGCAAATTCGAGCATCAATCGTTCGTATCTATCGAACTCCGGATGGATGGGTATTTCAAGTGTATTAGGATACACAAAGAGCACATCAGACATTTAGTGATTTCCTCCTAATCCTTTTGACTACTGTGCGGCAACCCCCGCACGTCATACTCAGGCCAACGACCAATTCTAGATCGGACATTATTCTTTTCTTAAAAGTACTTGTGCGCTTTTAAAGCTAACCCTACGAATCTGAATGAAGCATCGGTGCCAGCACCCAGAGCATCACACGAGCAACACCGTGGACCTCTTATTTACTTGCAATGCGGAGATACAGAAAGCCCAATCGTTCAGCAATATTAGCGAGAGGTTGCCTGATTGTGCTGCGATTCCATTTCTCCACAATTGATTCTATCATTGACGCATCCTCGTGTTTCAATTTTTCGAACTGCTTCATGGAGATGATATTCGCAAATAGAGCGAGACGGAGTAAATCCTCCTTTCTGTCTGTGGATGCACCCGACTCATATAACAGCGGTATAAGCTGATCGGACTCTGAGAAGAACGTGCCTAATTTGTCCCGGACACGGTTGGGATACGTATCCAGCGGGCTTTTACCACGAATGAACTCAGCAGCCGTTTTACCCGCTTGATCACCGCAGATTAGTGTCGGGATAATACCCTCGACAAACGGTTTAAAGTTCTGATTCGCGACATCACCCACCAGTAGCACGTTCCCGTAGACCCATTTATCCGTGAGATGGCGTATCGGCGCCCAGCCACTCTTATCTGCTACCACAACTCCATAGCTCAGTTGTTTCTTCACCTGAGGAAGTTCTAAGAACTCTTCATAACAGCTTTTCACCTTCTTCTGTGGTACTATCGTTCCTGCACCGACGTTAGCCGTCGTGCGGGATTTCGGGAGGATATATGCGTACGCACCAGGTGCAAAATCGCCTAAGAATACTTGGAAACTTTTGGGATTCCCCAAGCGCAGATTGTTCAGTTCATAACTCAAGACCTTACCGCAGGTGGTTCTTTTATCGATTTTGAAGCCTAACAACTTTAAAACCGTGGAATCAACACCATCCCCGGCGATAACGACCCGTGGTTTAATCTGCTTTTCACCCTCAGGCGTTCTTATCGTTGCGTTTGTCACGGTATTGTTGCTGTCAACCTCTAAATCAACGAGTTCTGTGTTCGTGAGGACGTGCGCTCCTTGGAATTCAGCAGTCTTCGCTAACCACGCATCGAAGTCGTTTCGGTTCAGCATATAGGTTGTCCAAAGACGCCCGGCTCTCGTTACGGTACTGCCACCAGCCCACAAGGAAATCTCCTCGAGCGTCCAGATCAGCAGATCCTGAGGGATTTTGAACGGTAGAAATGGAAAGAGATATGCGCCAATGCCCTCACCACATTGCACCGGTACGCCGATTGCTCTCTTCTTATCGATGCAAATTGTGTGAGCGCCTGCTGCAGCTGCCGCCCGTGCCGCGCTACTCCCTGCGGGTCCTGCCCCCACCACCAAGACATCACACTCGTGTGCCACCGTTCTTACTCACCGATTCGTTTCGATAATAAATCCATACTACAACAAGCTCGTGCATGTACGCCCAGATAAGGCCCACTACCTTCTTTTGTGCTCTCTTCTCTTCTCCGCTTATTTCTTGTATCCTCTTTGGTAGTTCTTCAGCAGGGCATAAAAACGTTTCTACACGTTAAAGATCCCGAGGAATCAGGATCGAAACTTATTTATACCTGTAATTGTAAGAATGCCACGGGGAAAATGGAACGAATAAAGACTTATAGTGGAAGGTTAGATGAGCAGTTAGAAGGTGGCATTCCAAAGGGCACCGTCTCGCTAATTTGTGGCACTCCCGGTTGTATGAAGAGCTCTTTTGCGTATAGCATTCTGTATAATAACGCACTGAAAAGTAACTTGAAGGGGCTGTATATAACCTTTGAACAGGAGATAAAGAGTTTGAAGGAGCAGATGGCAACGCTGGGGATGACTGAAGACAGTAAAAATCTGACTATTGTGGATCATACAATGGTTGATAAGGAAGTCGGGGTGGATATGCGATTTGACGCTAATTCGATAAGAAAGGTTAAACTTTATCTGACCGACCTTGTAAGGAAAGAAGACTTCGATTTAGTGGTTATCGACCCTCTTAATGCTTTGTACTCTCTAACAACCATTAAAAACCCCCGTAGCGAAATATACCGCTTTTTTACAGAGCTTAGAGCTTTGGGTACGACGAGTTTCCTTATTTCTGAGATCCATCAGGGGGATAATAGGTTTGGTAAATACGGCGTTGAAGACTTCCTTTCTGATGCGATCATCCATTTGGACTGTAGGCGGGAGAGAGATATATTAGAGCGCTACATCGGCGTGGTAAAAATGCGATATACCAATCATAATCTCCAATATTTCCCCATGTTTTATAACAAGAATGGATTTACCATTTACACGAAAGAAGAAATGGAGTTGTGAAGCGATAGAATAGTAATAGAATACTCAATCCTTCTGAGGCTGTCTGTTTTGTACGAGCCAATAAGAGCTTACTTCTTGCACCATCTCTGAGAACTCACCGAAGCCAAGGGGTTTTACGAGATAACTGTTGGCATGGCTGCGATATGCCTGTGCTACATCCCGTTCATTTTCCGAAGTGGTGAGTACCACGACGGGTATAACCTTTAAATCGTCCGATTGCTTAATCGCCGTGAGCACTTCGTGACCGTCAAGTTTCGGTAGTCGCAAGTCAAGAAGAACCAGATCAGGGCGAGGGCTGTCTTCCTCCTTGGCGTAACTCCCTTTGTGGAAGAGATAGTCAAGTGCCTCCTCGCCATCGCTGACTCGATAAATCTTACGTACCGCTTCCTCTTCTTCCATAACTCGCGTTATAAGCGCGGCATGCGCATCGTCATCTTCGACAAGCAAAATCACGGCCGACTTATCCGCCATCGTATGTGGTGTCACTCCTTCTCTCTGTTCTGTACATACAAAGCCATTCTATAATAAATCAATTGCATGGAAACCACGTGTTCTTTTGCTTCTTAACAAAGCGAATTGGCATCCCTTTATTTATTCTTCATTGACAGGATAAAACAGACCGGATCATGCCTGCAGCCCTTTCCCCTCTCAGATTCTATTCGATGCAGCCTCTGCCCGTCCGTGCATCGCGCGCGATTGTTCGCGTTACTAGTTGATACTATCCTCGTCAGCATGCGATGTCGTTAAGATTTCCAGGGGATACGTTCAGGTCAGGATCGCTCGTAATTTCCACGAGAACCGCACGCCCATCCTTCTTCGGTAAGTTCAGCTCGAGCAGAATGAGATTCAGGTCGAGGTGCATTGGCATACGTACCTTCACGACGCAGGAATGCCCTGACCTCCACACCAATGGACAAGAAAATGTAGACTTTTTACGGATTCTGAGTCCATGCAAACGGGACATTGAGGTAGTACCGTTCTTTATAAATATGAGCGAGGCGGATAATATATTGCAATAAAGGGAAACTTATATATAGAGGGAGGGGACGAGATAGAACCATGAAACGGGAGAAGGTACTGGTGGCAGAGCGGTCCACTTTTATGCGTATTATGGTTACCACGGCATTAGAAAGACTTGGGTTTGAAGTTGTAGGTATGGCGAAGGATGGTGAAGATGCCGTTACGAAATATATGGAACTGAAGCCTGATATTACGCTTGTGGATATCGGGTTAGAGGGCATTGATGGCATCGAAGTAACACGTAGGATAGTAAAAGAGGATCCCGCCGCGTTGGTTCTTATACTCATCGCGGAATCTATTGATATTCCTGACATCATAGTCGAAGCGGTGCGGGCAGGAGCGAAGGGATATATAAAGAAGCCTCTCTCAGAGACTGAAATAGAGAAGCGCATAAGCGGCGCATTAGGAAGGAGCTGAGTTTAAAATGAGCGAAAAAGAAGAGGAACGGAAAGAGCTGAAAATATTGATTGTCGAAGATCAGGAAGAGCATGTACTAATCATACAGAATGCGTTAGAGCAGAGCGAGTTGAAGAAGCGGATTTGGGTCTGCAGAGACGGCGAGGATGCATTGAATTATCTTTACAACCAGGGCGACTACGCCTCTAAGGAGGAGTATCCAAAGCCAGACGTCATCTTACTTGACCTCCGTCTGCCGAAGATCGATGGCTTGGAAGTGTTGGATCGAATAAAGGGCGATGAGGGCTTAAAGGACATTAAGGTGATCGTTCTCACCGCGTCGGAAGAGGGCGACGACATAGTGAGGGCGTATAAAGGAGATGTCAAAGGATACCTTCTGAAGTCAGCGTTTATCGTCTCAAAGAGCGGGAAGATGGAAGAGCTTTTAGACGCGCTCATTTCGTTGGGGTGACAACGTTAACCAACCAATTCCGTCACCCTATCTTTTATTCCGTCTTCGCAGTAATACCGCTACCGCAAGAAGTAGCCCGGCAATAGAGAGAGGCATCCCAAAACCGGGTTGTTCTTCAGTTTCCTCAGTCCCTTCAGGCTCTTCTGTTGGTTTTGGTGTAGTCGTCGGTTTCGCAGTCGGCTTTTCAGCCTCTTCTCCTGTCTTAGGGCTCGGTGTCGTGCTGACCGTGACTGAGTGCTCTTCAAGCGGCAGAATGGTTACTGTTGTGCTGGCAGTGTGGCCATCGCCGTCATCCGCGGTCACTTCATACGTGCCGATATTCGTGGATGTCGTGTCAAAGGAAATGCTGAAGGTATTGTAAAAGGTCTTATCGTCTTCTTTGACTTCGGCGATTTTGGGTTTTAATTTCGGTGTTGTCTCTTCCAGCCCTTCGACGGTGACGATGATGGACGTATCCACTTGTCTATTTGTCGTACCGGTAATCTCAATCTTTTTGCCGAGCAGCACATCTTCTAGCTCATCAAGCGTGACAAATCCTTTCTCTACCGATATCGTCGCGATGCCTAAAAGGTCATCGGTCCCCGCTGCATTAATCGTCCTGTCTTTCAGTATCGCTAAAAGCTGATCGGTCGTCTTTGCTCCCAGTGGCGAGGCGTACTCGTTGCTGAGCACTTCTAACAAATTGTCATTGAGACTTTTACCCCATACCCCGTCTCGTCCATAATTGAGCGCTGCGATCAAATACGTGCCGGTATCAACATCTTCGCCTACAGTAATATCCTCTGTCTCGAATTCGCCATCGGTATCCACCCCAGCAGTCTCGTAGGTGAGCCCTGGGGCATCTAATTTACCATTGGTGTCGTCTAAGATATCGTTAGGATCAAGCCCTCTTCCGCCTCCACCATCTGGCGCTATGGTTAGGATATCCACGCTTTCCCGGCCAGGAACGATACCTTCGATTTTGAACTTGTCCCCCAAGGCAACAAAGTCTGCACTCGGTGTTGCGATCAATCCTCCACGGATAAGTACTACTGAAAGTGATGCATCGGGAGGATCTTGAAACGGATCTGAGAACGGCGGGTCTGGCCCTTCTACCCATATCGCAATCTTATACGAATCAGGCGATTTATCCTCGGTCTGCCACGTATAATCAAATCCATCAACATCCAATCCCGTCGCAACCACTACATCTTCAATCTTGAGCGTTATACTATCTCCTGCCGTTGATGACCCCGTAATCTTAACGTTCTCGCCGATATGATAAGTAGGTGGATCTTTATCGACGTCCAACTCTGCTTTATAAGGCACAATCTCCACGAATATGCTATCGGTCGTTCTCATAATATCTTCTGTTGCGGTAATTTCATAAGCGCCAGTATCGGCAAAAACTGCGCTTGTTTTGAATTCACCAGCTTCATCCGAAAGTCCTGTATCAAAAGTTCCACCCGCACTGAACTTCACCTTTGACGCTCTACCCCACGTTACGTCCACTGTGACAGTTGTGTGTGGTGTCGTATAGACCGTAAATACGACCTCTTCAGTAACCGTCTGCTTTTCATCACTCGCCTCTATCGTGACCCCTTTACTTCTCACCTCAAATGATGTTTTATTTCCTTCCACATCAAGCCCATTATTTGTGTCTGGGTCAGTTACTATGCTGAGGGTGTACGTGCCTGTTGTCATACCCGCCGTGTTTATCGTTATCGTGTTCATGCCTGTGGCACTGACATCAATGTCACTGACGGATACACCATTAACCTTGGACAGTTGTTTCCCACGAGGATCCAAGAGTTTATACGTGATATAATTTGGTCGCGACCCAGTAATGATCCATAGATTAGTATCAGCTTTAATGGTCATATCTGCACCACGTGTAACCCAGTCAAATTCTTCTCCATTAACTTCAATTGAACTCACTAATGTTGGGGATACGAAGTAGATATAAGATTCTATGCTAACGGTTCCATCTTTGATCACTCTAATTACATATTCACCAGGAACCAGTTCATCGTCATAGCGGCTGGAATCAAACGGACCGTCAAACGGGATAACAATATGGCTATTTACCCAATTACTCAAAATTACACCTGCCGATATAGAACCTCCTGTAGCATTGAAAAAGTTCAAATTCGTCTCACCAATGATACTCGAATCACCGGGATAAATAGCTCGTCCATCACCAGGACTAACGCCCGCATTCGTCGGCGCGCACATGGCACAAAGTGAAAGTACTGTTACGATTGCTACGATGATACGCCATAACTCCGTTTTACGGTTGGCCATCTCCATCCCCCTCCGATTTGGTCTGGCCGTACCTTTATTGTAAACTATGCACATGCTCTTTAACCATTAGTTCTTCTGAACGAGGGGATATATAAAGTTATCGGTCATTCTCCCGGCTCTTTATCGCTTACCCTTCTCCAACCGCCTTCGCCTCTTCTTACCGACAGATAGACACCGTCGAGTGGAAGTCAACCACAAATTTTAAATAAGGCATATCACCACTATAAACTAAGCGGGGTAATTAGTGGCACGTTAAGTTTATATATTTGCCATATCTAAAAGGGAATAAAAGCAATGGAAACGAAAACTGGTATTGTTTCGGTCGTAGTGATGGCACTTTTTATACTTACGATAGTGGCTATGCCACTTAACGCGAGTGCTGATGAAATCCGAATTGACAGTATCGGCGATAAGAATATTGGCAAGGAGGTAACGGTTTCCGGTGTTATCATAGCGATTTCCAATAATGTCGAGCCGTCAAAAGAAAAAGGTACGGGCATTCAGACCTTCGAGCCCGGAGATACGGGCATTCTCACCATCGATGACGGTACAGATACGATACTCGTTAGCAGTGACCTCCGGCTCGTCGAAGAGTTTTACAAAGGCCAACGAGTGATGGTGACAGGAATATACGCCGGCAAAGTTGGCGATAATGGCCTTATCTATGCGGATACGGTGAGCACTGATGTATGGGCTGGCTACAAAGCCGTGACGGTTAAAGAGCTTACCGATTTTCCTGAGTATTATTATGCACAGTCGGTGCGTATACAAGGGAATGTGACGCGCATGGAATTTACGCGCAATGAAACGGATTTGACGGTTGACGACCAAACGGGGGCGATGGATGTGGAATACCGTGCGGAGCTGGAGACGATAACGGTCGACGATGAGGTGGTCGTCGAGGGTAAGTTTTATCGTAACAAACTATATGCCTTCACGATACGGGCACCAGTATCGGAACCGGAAGTAACGCCTGAGCCACGCCCGACACCGACACCAACACCTACGTTGACGCCAGCGCCAACGTCATTGACACCCACACCACAGCCTACGGAAGAAGAGAGTATGCCGATATATTACATAGTACTGATTATCGCCATTGTGGCCGTAGTAGGTGTGGTTCTTTCCTTCAGAGTACGAGACTGGCTCATGATTAGACGATATGGCAAATAATAAATTTTCGCGAAGAGGGAGCAGAGCAAATAAGGAGAGCGAAAAGGCAGAAGAGCAAGCGGCAGGAAAAGCTACAGCGAAGAAGCAAATGCAGAAAGCATTGGCTGAGGTGAAGCGGATAGAGAAAGCGGAGAAACTGCAGGAGAAGGCTGTTGCTAAGAAACACACTAATACAGAGAAGGCAAAGGAAAAAGGCGATGAGGAAAGTATTGCGAAGGCTCAATCTGAAGAGGAGGAGGCATTAGCCGTTTTAGAAAAGATACGGGAGACGAAAAGGGGCGTAGAAGCTGAGCTGAGAATGGCAATAGCCGCATTGAAGGGCGAGCCTGCAAGAGTCTCTCCAAGAGTGCCTTCAGTAGCAAGCACTGCACAACGCGAGTTCCTTGGCGCGGAGGATGCACCACCGATAGAACCTGCGATAGCAGCGGCTATGGACAAACCGCTACAGGAATTAGAAGAAGGTGTGGACTACATAGAGCTGTATCCGGTTAATGAGCCCTATGCATATGTGGTTATCACCGCAACAACCCCTCCTAAATACATCGTTCGAGAGGTCTCTCTCACAAAAGGGGAGGCTGAGCTTTTGAAAGAGGTCAAGACGTACCTTTATGAGACCTTAGATGCTGTCTTTGCAGGTTTACTGAAACCCGAGGTGTTTCTCAGGGAGAGAGTGGACCATGTAATTAAGGAATTCTCTTTAGATAAGAGCGTAAGTTCTGGGAGCATGGATAAGATAATGTATTATATCTATCGTGATTTCATCGGCTATGGTAAGTTAGACCCGCTTATACGGGATAAAATGGCTGAGGACCTCTCAGCAGACGGGCCTAATATTCCGTTGTATGTATTCCACAGGATTTACAGCTCGATAGAAACGAACATAATATTTGATAAGGAGGAATTAGATGCATTGATTTACCGCTTATCTCAGCGATCAGGGCGACACATCTCGATGGCTAAGCCACTGCTAGATGCCTCACTGCCGAATAAGGATCGGTTACAGTTGAGTATCGGGAGCGAAGTAACAACGCGGGGTTCAACGTTCACAATACGAAAATTTAAGGAGATACCCTTCACTCCGATAAACCTGGTGGAGTACGGGACGTTCTCTATGGAAATAATGGCGTATCTCTGGATGGCGGTTGAGCAAGGTGCGAACATTCTTATCGCAGGGGGTACTGCGTCGGGAAAAACAACGGTATTAAACGCAATAGCGATGTTCATACCGCCGGAAAGTAAGATCATCTCAATTGAAGATACGCGTGAGATAAATTTGATGCATCAAAATTGGATCCCTTCCTTGACGAGAGCGGTGGAAGAGGGTGGATACGCCATCGAGATGTACGACTTACTACGGACTGCACTCAGACAGAGACCGGAGTACGTTCTGGTAGGCGAAGTGCGAGGCGTCGAGGCGCATACACTTTTCCAGGCGATGGCTACCGGGCACATTACCATGTCCACGATCCATGCGGAATCTGCGGATACCGTCGTCAAACGATTGACCAAGCACCCCATTGACGTGCCGCTCATGCTCCTTGACAGCTTGGATATCATTGCAATTCAGCGACAGGTGAAAGTGGGTGATAGAGCGGTACGGAGATGCACCAAGATAATAGAAGTAACGGGAATAAATTTTGTGGATGAAACGTTAGAAACGAACGAGCTGTTCACGTGGCGACCCGATGAATTTGAATTCACGGGCGAATCGAGGGTGTTTGTCAAGATTATGGAGAAACTCAATATGCATGAGGATGAATTAGTAGCGGAGTTTACACGAAGGAGGCGGATTTTGGAGGGGATGCGAGTGAAGGGGATGGCCGACTTCCAGTCTCTTAACAAGGTCTTACAAGATTATCATGTAAATCCTGAGGAAACGGAGAAACGTATATTAGCGGAATAGCGGAAGAATAAGCTATGAGTATAGAGAGTGAAGCGGCACCCAAAAGTGGAACAGTATCAGATCTATTTCGCGGTTATTTCAGGGGGAGACGAGAGAAGTACACGAAACTCAGGGAGAACCTTTTGAGAGCGAGGATCTTCGTTCCTGTAGAGAGATGGTTATCAAGAGCGATTTTCTACTCGATCTTCGCGGCAGTTGGGGTGGTGGCGGGCTATATCCTCCTGAAGTATCTTATTCTCTCTTTGCTGTCCGAGTTTTCACTGGGATTAACCGACCTTGTTGTTAGCGTCATGTTCGCGGCAATTGCATTTTTCGTCTCGTACATCAGCTTTTATCTGTATCCCAGAATACGGGTGTGGGAGCGAAGGGGGAAGATCGATGCGAACCTGCCGTATGCTATCGGGTTCATATCGGCGATGGCATCTATCGGGGTGTTTCCTTATACGATCTTTAAGAAGCTTTCAGAAGCGGAGGAGACGTATGGCGAGGTGAGCAATGAGTTGAAGCTGGTAGTGCGGGATGTGGAATTGCTGGGTTTCGATTTCATCACGTCACTCAAAAGACTCGTCGCGACCACGCCGTCTATGAACATGAGAACGTTCTTGCAGGGGGCGGTCACCACGGCCCTTTCTGGCGGCGAGATGGGTACATACTTTGTTAATACAGCAGAAGAATACATGGAAGAGCGGAGGAAGAGATATGAGAGCTTTATTGAGACGTTGGGCTTTTTTGCGGAGTTTTACGTTATCGGGTTGGTTACGGCCCCGCTCTTGCTGGTGGTGGTGCTCTCGATAATGGTTTTTCTCGGCGGCGCTTCTCTTACAGGACTTGCAGCAATTGTCTACATTGTCATCCCGCTGGGCTCCACAGCGTTTATCTTTTTGATTGGCACATTATCGGACTAAGAGGGAAATGAAAGAGGATAAGCTTCTTGAGGCGATAGAGAAGAAGAGGAAAGAGAAGCGGATAGTACGAATCATCAGAGACCCTATAGGGCTCTTCAGGGATAACCCACTGCGATTGGGGTACGTCTCAGGTGCGATTGGTATCTGTCTCATGATTATGTCATATCTCTACGCGTGGGAATTTGTAGCACCATACGATGCGTACATCTTATCAGGTATCGTCGCGGTTATTCCCCCGGCAGCATATCTGTATGCGGAGCAAAAACGAGTGCGGAAGGCGGATGACGAATTCCCGAGCTTACTGCGTGACCTTGCACAGGCGAAGCGCGCGGGTCTCACCTTGATCGATGCACTTACGCTTACCGCCGAGGGGAATTATGGTGTGCTTACACCCGGGCTGAAGACGCTTGCGTATCACCTGACCTGGGGTCTTTCTTTTGAGGACGCACTGCGGATGTTTGCAAAGCGGTACCCCACGCGAATAATCAAACGGTCGATCGAAATAATTATAGAAGGCTATCAGGTAGGTGGTGATGTAGGCGAAATCCTGAAAGTTGCGGCGGAGGATGTCATGGAGTTGCGAGCGCTGGAAAAGCGGAGGATTTCTGATATGGGGCAGTATGTACTCATCTGCTACGTTACCTTCTTTGTGTTCCTTGGCGTCTTGGTGGTGCTCTATCAATCGTTTATTCCAATGATGGTAGAAGCTTCGGAGAAGGTAGCGGGGACTGGGGCAGGTTCTTTTATGGTTAGTGTAGATGTGGTAACACTGAAGATGCTGTTCTTTCACTGTAGTATCATCCAGGGTATCAGTGCGGGGCTAGTGGCGGGAAAGTTAGGTGAAGGGCAAATTGTTTCTGGTCTGAAGCACGCGACTGTGTTAGCATTAGCAACCTTCGTCGTATTTGCCATTTTGAAATTCCTGCCACCGATGACCGTATCTCTATGATCCTCATAGCATGCACATCACATCTCCCTGCTCTCGTTCAAACTATCGCGCGTTATGTACGGAGAACGAAAAACTCTCTAAAACTGATCGAGTAGTACCTCTCGTTTGTTTTTGAAATCGAGTACTTACACCTGTTATAGCACATCTCCCGTTATCAGATTATACCTTACCTCGTCTTCATAGACGGACGTTCCGTCTGACAGGCGGATGGTGACATTAGCGATGCGAGATGAGGCATTATAATCTTCTGGTGCATGGCCAAAGACCAGAAAGTACCCGCGACGATTCACCAGGCGCTTCATCTGTAATTCGTGAATATTGAGTACATCGCGAGTAGTGCCATTAAAGGGGTTCCTTGGGTCATCTATATCGGTAACGTTCGTTGAAACATCTTGTAGAACGTGACCATAGGTATCACGAACATCAATGAAGACAAATCCAATATCGCCTTGTTCCTCTCGTATCGTTCGCTGCCCGGCCATTCCTGTAGAATAATAGATGGTGGCAAACGCGATGATGGCAATGGTAATAATAAATCCCGTGATTAAAATTACCTGTCCGCCATTATCATCTCGTAGAGTCATGTCATTCTTTTCATTCATCCTCTCGTATCGTTTTGTTTATCTATCGTTTGTTTATCTAAACCACAAAACTAATTGGACTTCATAGACGTTATATCCCGTCCCCCGTGGGTCCCGTGCATATACCAATTTATCCACCGCGACCGCCTGGGGGCCGGGCAGTCCGTGTTCGACCTTTGCGGTTCCATCAAGCATGATTTCCCCGGTGTCATCAAGGAAGTAGAGATTGTATTCGATATACTCGGGGAGGACCTCGTCGATCTTTTCGTCAAGTCCGTTCCAATCTCTATTCTCTACGGCACGCATCAATGCACTGGTGGCGATCAAATCGACACTCCAGTCGTGGAGTACTGGCGTGTAACGATTGTCCGAGGTGCTTAATTCCGCGTATAATCGTATCGAACTCACGCCGGAATCACGAAGAAGGCCAAGGTCATAACCTTGTGCTGCCTCAGCAGCGGTGATAGTATCGCAGATCGTGGAATTATCGGTGGCATTTAAAATTTTAAACGAGATGGCTGTACCTTCAAGTGACGAGGTGTACGAGGAGGCGTAAAACTTATTCCAGCTTCTTGATGAGGTCGCAGTTATGGGCACGGACGTGAGATTGGCCGAAAACTCGTAGCCTATACCAGAGACAACGACTTTAAGGTAATCGGAATGGAGAGAGTGATGACCTTTACAGGGAAATGGTTCCTTTACCGATGTGATATGATAGTAGCTCTCGTAAGGATAATCCTCGGGATGGAGGTATCGCGGAATCATCCATTTCGTGTACGCGTACGGCGTGTACGTCAAGTTGTAAAGGAGGTCCAAATTATAGATCTTGTCTTCCGGGACAACAGAACCGACTAAGTCGTAGTAGCCCGAAGCGCAGAAAATATAAGTTCTATCAAGACCTTCGGTAGTATTCATGGCGGGGAATCTGAAGGTTATAAAATCCCCTTGGGTTATACGAGCATACCCCGTGTCGGTATCTGTTACGTTTTCAAGGACATCTTCTACCGTCCCGTTAACGTACCGCGTCTCGGCTTCAATCGGGCGTATCCAAGTACTCGTAACGGGACTATCAGGAGAATAGTCTACCGCCACGTAGTCAAAATCATGACAGGCAAACGGTATAACGATCCGTATCTGGTTACCAACATTTGCCGTAAGGTTCAAGGGAATAACTTTAGGAGCCACGTCGAAATAGATGGACGAGATAGGGATAGCGGAGTGGGTGTACCAGGCGGTACCGTTCCAGAACTGGATGAGGGGTGCAACCGTCTCAAAAATCGTCTGGTCGAGTTGCGTGGCAAATTCCTCATCGGTTTCAACCAGATCAAGCAGGTATTCACAATTAGGTGTGCCGAGCAGGTAATGATTGTAATACCATAATTTCAACTCGGTAAAATCCGTGATTCGCATGTTCACCAGCAATTTCGCTTCGCTTTCATTCTTTGGCAGGGTTATCGTAATCCAATCGTATAAGTTATGTGTATCGTTAAAGTCCCTCGTTGTTGATACGTTGCTCCCCCAGAAATCGAGGTCTTGCGCTGCCAACGCCCCGGTTATGTCCTTCCCTTCGTTATCAACGGCCGAGACAGGAAGCGGATTGGTTATTGTATGCAGGGTTCCGTAATCGTCAGGCAAAACGGAGGTATTTTCGGGGTGCTCTACAACCTGCAGATCTAAACTGTTTATGTAACCGTCATCCGGTAACGCCATGAAGACAATCGCTTCGTAACATCCGTTTTTAACGGCTAAATTCGTTGTCGTCACAAAACTCGAGCCCTCGTATCGCGCATTAAAACTGCCCGTGAAGAGAAGATCTAAAAGCTCGTATTCCTCGCCAGTCCATCCGTAGATGAAAGGACAACCGCTTTCCTCTGCACTGGCAAGAACAGTTATGGTCTCGCCTGAAATAAAATCTTCTGCATCGGTTACCGACCCGTTCAACCATCCTTCGGTACCCATTGCGTCTTCGGTTTGCAATCGATGCCAGATACCTACTGAATGATCCCAGATCCAAAGCGTAGTATCGTAGCCCGAACTTCCTGTACCATGCCCTTCCCAGGAAATATTTAGTTCTGATATCGTGCTCGGGGACTCATTAATGGTAACGTTATACAGTTGGATATTATAATCAACACCACCAAGCCTCCAAATATCAGTCACCCACCGGTTATCATCAGATGTCGAGAGGGAGGTATAATTGCTTGACGAAGCAGGATCGCCCTGATCATTTGGATCTGAGGGGATGTCTTCGTCTTCCCACGCCCACTTATTTGTGCCCGCGCCACTGCTGAAGTCATACGTTCTGGTAAACGGATTATTTTCGATCCGAATATCGCCACCGCTTAAGTTTATACTATTGTTGTCATCGATATACTGATGACTTTCATTGCCGCTGAACTCATCAGTCCATGAGATGTTGCCCGTTGTGATATTCCCCGTTACGTTAATCACCGTTATATTTGCCTCGGGATAGAACGAGATCACCATGAGCGCATCTTCGCCATACTTCTGCAACTGCACGGCGGAATAGCCCTGCTGCTGTGGTGCGTAGGCGAGCATCACGAACGTGAGAGCGCTCAGCATAAGCAGTGCTGAGATTACCGCCTCGAGGGTCTGCATCTGCGCTTTTTTATCCAACATTTCGGTTACCACACCAGCATTCTCATGGTATAATAATCGTAATCATAGTCCATATCTCTTATAATCGGAACGACAACGATCCGTTCAATAACGACCACGTCGCCGGATAAGCCTTTACGTACCGCGTCAAAGTTATCATCCGCAACATCCTGCGAAAACGTGGATTCGTTGGTTGGTATGACCTGTATATAGCACCCATAGCCCCGGTATCCGCCGGAGGCATTCCCTTGTAAGCCGAGTGCTGCGGTAGCACTTCGATATTTGGTGCTTCCGACAGCGTCTTCCCCAAATTCCCACCAGGTGTTATTACCCGATGTATTCGAGGACATTAGCGCATCCAACTTTGCACGATCGAGCACGTTTGGTTTTGACTGATCGGAAAGGCCAATTCTCACGACGGCCGAGTAGTTGCCCTCGATCCAGAGTGCATCCCAATCGGCAGGTTCACCGGGGTCTTTAATCAGGATTTCAGCGACACGGTGTGCGACGGGATAGATCTTTGCGGATTCACCGGAATACGAGGCTGTTGACGCGGCGAGCAGGTAGTAGGTGAGTAAGAACGCACCGATAAAGATGCCGATAGCGACAAGGAAGTCAATGCTTAACGCCTGCGCGTTCTCATCAGCCACCAGTTTCCTTTTCATCTTCTCTTCCTCCTCCTCTTACTCACATACCCCTAAGATTCTACCGTTTTCCACATGATCCCTCACTTTTTAGCACGGCACAGGTTATCCATGTATCTAAGCGTTATGATAAGCGTCTATACGTTTTCAAGTGTTATATTATTCCCGCTTTTTGTTATCCGTACTCGTGTGGACAGAGCGCTGGATGCGGTTCCGGTTACGTTTACCGTCATCGCATTGCCCCGGCCTTCGGTATTTAACGGGACGTAGACCGTTACTTCGGCGGAATAAATTTTGAGTGCAGGTCTGTTGAGATAATCAGAAGAAACTTCAATAGAATACCCGGTCACCGTGTCCTCGCTACTACCAATTTGATAGGGGATCTTGAGCGTTCTCGTGGCATTCGTGCAGTTGGTGAGGTACATATCATTGATCGTGTCCGAGATCTGGTTACCTAACCCTGCGTACTGTATGGTTATCGATTGCTTTGCCGCGTCGGCCACCAACCCGTTAAAAAGCAAAACAACGGTGGTCATGAGAGCTACCGCTAACGAAATAAGAATGGCGTACTCCAACGTTAGTGAGACCGCTTTTTCATCGTGTATGAAGTTCTTCATGTTCTGCTTATAACTACAGCGCTCCACGTATTTGTTATTTCATCCAGTCTTTAAAAAGGAAATGTGACGTTCTATCCATTCGAAACTAATTCCGTTCCTTGCGCGCCGATTCCCGAGTCATCACCGATACTCCTGTTCAGTATAGGTCTGCTGGCACTTGTCGGATACGTACTGCATGTGAAGCGATTCGGATTGACCTTGCGAGTGTGTATGGGGCTCTTTACGGGATCCTTCACGTACTTCAGAGAGTATGGTATGGCCGTACAACCTCTTGACAGTACGCTACTTTTATATACTCCTTTATCTTATCGCATGTTTAATATACTAATGAGCTAACAAATGCTGCGTATTATAAAATCCAACGAAGCGATTTCACCGGTTATCGGTATGGCACTAATACTGGGGATCGTCGTTACGGCAGTAGGGATTATCTATTCGGTGGAAATGCCAAAGATCGAATCTGCCAAGGAAGAAGCACAGCTGGAGAATATGCGCAGCAATTTCCTCACCCTTCAAACTGATATCAGAGACCTCGTCCAATCGCCTTCTACGGGCCGGGTGACCAAGATGCAACTGGAGGCCGGCTCAATAGGAGCGTATGCGGCCGGGTCTGCAAATGGCACGGGATATATCCGCTACATCGCGGGCGACGATATCATAGCATACGAGAACGGCGCGGTCTTCGCCAAATATGCCGGCGGGAACGACTATGCCGAAGTGATCAGCGACCCGATCATGTACGTTGACGTTGATGACGATAATGTTACCCACGTGTATATCCATGCTATCACACTAAACGGCAGCAAATCCGTTGCCGGTACCGGCCCTGCTGAGTTCGCCCTGACACAAGGGAAACACACTAAGAAGCACGACAATGTAGAAACGAACAATCTGATATTCCACATAAACAGCACGTTCTATCGTGGCTGGGAAGAGTATTTCAGGGAGATATTCGCTTATGCAGACCTAGAGGAGGGCCCTCTGAACAACTCAGACTGCAACGTCTCCACTTCAGATGAAGATGAGAGTGTAACCATCTTCATAGAGGGGAAAGAGTGGTCGGGAGACGAATACGATATAACGCTCTACTATGTGAAGACCGAGGTGATTGTATCATAGATGAAACAGATCTTCCTCTGTTTGATAGTGGCGTTACTGGCATGTGCCGTTGCTGCTGTCGGCACTACTATGGCGTATGATCCTCTATTTTGGATTGAAGAACCTCAAACCACACAGTTGAACATGACCATCACACAGTGGGACGAGACCACGATGAGCTGGGAAGTGCCAGTCGATTCGGTGTATTACATCGAGTCACCGATAAACATTATGGTGAAATACCCGGGCGGAGCTAACGCTACGAATGCAACAATAAATATTACCGGTCCCGGGTCCACCACTCACCCGGAGTTGACCACGAACGCGACAGGACAGGCGAATTACACCTTTAATTATACAGAGATAACACGGGGTGGGCAGCAGATCGTTGTTAAAGCAGTAAAACCCGGAGCCGCGTACGCGCAACAGAATATTTACGTGGACTACCAGGGGATTTTGGAAGTGAGCGTGCGTACCGATAGCATGGTTATTGATTCCGATTATGGGAATTATTGGAACTCCG
This sequence comes from Methanomicrobia archaeon, assembly GCA_016930255.1. Classification (NCBI taxonomy): domain Archaea; kingdom Methanobacteriati; phylum Methanobacteriota; class Methanomicrobia; species Methanomicrobia archaeon. Next base: position 23,786 of record JAFGHB010000040.1, read on the forward strand.
ATGCGGATATGTACTACACCGTTATTGTACGCGATTCCGCAACCGCTTCGAAAGATCCCGTGGAAGGTGTTAAGGTCACTATGACTCATGATGCGAATACGAATCACGTTTATATGGATGAGGGAACCAACCCCAATAAGAGTTGCCAGATAGCATATACTGATAACGACGGCGAAGCTACGTTTTCCGTGCACAGCGATTCCGTTACGGAACTCGAGGGTACTCTCTTTACCATAACCACCGAGCGGAGGGGTTATATGCCTGATAGCGCAACATTTAATGCCCCTTCTGATATTACTGTTGTACCGGTTAAAGGCGCGTTTGCAACCGTGGTAGCCTTCTTGGTTGCATCTCGCTTAGCGCGGACGCGGAGAACGCATAAACGATGATACATTTTAGAAATCGTGGGGAGTCCAATAACGGAACGGGAATGAAACAGGTGCATAAGAGGGGGATGATGATGGTACAATGAGAAGAAGCACCCTTTCTCTTTGTTGTAGTATTCTATGTCTGGTTATCGTCGCCGTTTCAGTCGGTACGGCAGCGACAACACCATATGTCCCAGAATTCTGGGTTGATACTGGTCATACCGCGGAGTTGAACATAACGATGTGGAACGAAACAACGCATAGCTGGGAAGTTCCAAGTGATTCGCTGTATTATATCGAGACGCCGGTTATCATTAACGTGACGAACAAAGACGACGAGCCCGTTGAAAATGCAACGGTAACCATTACGGGACACAACACCTACGCGGAGCTAACCACGAACGCCACGGGCATTGCGAATCCTGTTTACACGTTTGATTATACAGAAATAACACGGGGTGAGCAGCAGATAGCGGTAAAAGCGATAAAGCCCGGATACGCGTACGCGACAGCGATTATCTACGTTGACTATAGAGGAATCTTGGAGATAAGCGTGCGTACCGATAGCATTTATGTTGATGCTAATATTTGGAATCCCGACAATTCAGATGCTGAGATATACTATACGATTATTGTAAGTGATTCTTCAAAGGCTTCGAAAGACCCTGTAGATAGTGTTAATGTTACTATATCTCATGATGCTGACACCGATTACGTTTCGCTGGATTGTATGCCTCCAGGCTGCAAGATCAATTTTCAAACAGTAGATACCGATGAGAATGGCGAAGTCTCGTTTTCCGTTCACACTACTGAAGTCGGAGAACTCCAAGGCGCTGTTTTTACGGCAACCGCGGAGAAAGAGGGATACATGTCGGATAGCATGATGTTTACTGCTCCGTTGACGGTTGAGTGTTTCATCGCAACGGCAGCCTACGACTCGCCGGTTGATGAGCATCTCGAGGTCTTACGCGCGTTCCGGGATACGGTACTGCTCACCAATCCCGTGGGAAGATTCATCGTGGGCACGTACTATACCACCAGTCCTCCGATCGCGGATGCAGTAGCGGAGAGCGATAATTTGCGTGCGGCAACGCGGCTGTTCCTGCTGACACCGTTAATTTACCTTTCCGCGATCTGCCTGAATACGATGGCGTTTGCCGCTTTTGTCGTTCTCATGCTTATCCTGCTCTTCGTACTGAAACGGCACGTGAAAGTGCTCCTGAAGGGCATTGGCTATGGGGCTTTAACCGTTGCTGCCTTTACGGTTACGGTCTTTACACTGGGCGCACTCGGCTATGAACTCCCAGTCTGTGCAGCGATAGCAGCCTTTTTATTGCCCCTGATTATTCCCGCGGCGGTTGCCGTTTGTATAATTGTGTGGATAGAATCGCGATCGCAGTCGATCGCAGTCGAAACCTAAAACGTTACCGTAGCCTTTTTAAACGGTGAAAAAACGGAGATTTATTACAGAGATTCGTACCAATTCCATTCCATTCAATTCACTTCACGGCGCTCCTTGAAAAGAAAACCACGAACGACCCGCGTGGAAAAATCATGACGATTAGAGCAACAAGCAATATTGCCTCCCGTGAGCAATAGCACCTATATTTCATTATATAAGCAACACGCAGGATATAGGTATGGCGGAATGCTGCAAGGTCGAACCGAGGGAGCATGCTAGGCAGACTATGAAAAAGAAACGGGAAACGTTACTCCAGGACACCCATGCCCTATCCGAAGTGGTGGGTTTCGTCTTGATCATGGGCATTCTCCTTGCTGTAACCTCCATTTACATCGCGCAGCAGGTCCCGGAATTGACGAAGGATTATGAAGCACGGCACGCAGAAGAGGTCGTCGATGATTTCTCAGACCTGGACTCGCTTGTTGACGGCATCGTGCTCGTTGCCAAACTGGAAGAAGTAACCTCAGGATCAGCAGCCACCAAATCAATAACGATGTCGCCTGGTAGAGTACCGCTCTTCGGCATGTCTCCCGCGGGCGCAATTCTCTCGTTCTCGCCTTATGAAGAAGCACTCTTCACGATCTTACCCTACGCCGGTGGCGGTTCACTTCCTACCGGTCCATCAGCTAACTATTCCATGGAAGAGAGCACGACCGCTAATTTTAGTCATGCAAACGCAACGAGGGTGAACGTGGACATCTCGTTCGATCAAATCACACTTGCACGCATGGGTATTAGCGGCGATCTCACCCTTAATAATATGGTTACGACTCTCAGCGGTGAGCATCAATACGATACGATAACCATCACGAACAACAGCATCGTTTACCTCGTGCCCGGTAATTACCTGAGGCTCTACGCCAATACGATTCTCATTGACGCCACCTCCTCCGTCATCGCGGATGGCAAGGGTTACGCGGGTGGTGTCGGTGGTCAAATTGGGAGTGGTGCGGGCTTTGGATCCTTTGGCTTTAACGGTAGTGGCGGCGGTGGTGCTGGCCACGGTGGCGAAGGTGGAGACGGTGGTCGTGGAGGACTCTCCCTGGAAAAGGGAATCGCAACTGATATTGGGAACGGTGGAATCTTTTACGGTGATAACTTGTCTACATCTTTTGAATTCGGGTCTGGTGGTGGCGGTGGCGGCTATGGTGAGGGAGGTCAAGGAGCACCGCACCAAGGCCAGGTCGGGGGAACTGGTGGGTACGGTGGCGGAGTCGTGGTACTGGACGCAGCACTGATACGAATTGCTGGTAACATTTCCGCTGACGGTGATGATGGGACTGATGGTTCTGAAGCCAAATATGCATCCGGCGGTGGCGGGGGTGGCAGTGGCGGTACCATCCTCATCCGGGGATATGAAGTGAATCTCTCCTCAGCGACGCTCTCGGCACGAGGTGGTGCAGGGGGCGACGGTGGTACGAGAACTACAGGAAGTGGAAAGAATGGGGCTGGGGGGGGGCGGTGGTGCAGGCGGGCGAATAAAAATATTTTACGATAATGTATCGCTCTATACCGTTCCATCAAGTCTTCCTGTGAATGGTGGTACCGGTGGTATCAACGGGGGTGTTGGTGCAGAGGATGGCGTTAACGGAAATTCTGGCATTCCTTACGCGAATGAAACGACATACATCTCTACCGTTCCGCATTATGAAGATGGTTACTACGTCTCCCGTGTCTATGATACGGGCAATACCACGACGTGCTATGGTAATATGTCATGGGACGCTACGACCGATGAATATACTCCTCTAACGCTGAAAGTACGAACGAGCATATACCCTGATATGACGGGTGCCGCGCTCTGGCCGAACTGCCCCGTGGTAGCAAATGGACAGGACATCTCCGCGTTATCTTCGGCATTCGATATGCATCGATACATTCAGTTCCGCGCAGATTTATCAACCTATGACACCACGACAACGCCCGTTCTGGATTGTGTACGCATCAATTACTCCTCGCACTGCCTTGCGGGTGACGATGAGGGGGCCGTCATCGATTCGGCTGCCGGCATCGTCAAGTTCCGCAGCAGTTATATCTATTACCCCAACCAGGAAATCTTGTACGAACACGGAGCGGTGATTCGTGCTCAGACGATCGATGATGAGAAAAAGGGTTTTGTGATTCACGATCCCCCTATTACGATCGGAACGGACAATGCGACCGGTGCGCCTCTACTGCGGATTTCTATGGTCGATTTAACCGGCTCGAACTATTCCTATGCCGGCTCAAGGAGCGCCTCTGTGGAAACGTCCTACGCTGACTATGTCCATCTTGCGGGCACCATCGCCTTTGATAATTTGTCCCTTGACTTAACTACGGAGTATCCGTCTATCTGGCAGAGCTGGTTTAATGCGCAGCTTGCAGAATCCGACTTAGATGCGTCGTATTATAATCCTCCGGTCGTTAACGAATCCGCAGGAACTGTGGTGGTCGAGTTTTACGGGCACGGATACGGTGTGCAGTTGTACGAGGAAAAGACCACGGTTAACGTAGAGATAACAACGTAAAAGTAGCCGTGCCATAATAAACGTACACTGACAAAATTATTCTTTGAATTCCAACTCTTGTGCGAAACTCGCGGCCGCTTCTAAATCTCTCTCATGGGGTCTGTCTGCCCTTCTTTACGCCACCTATTAGTCATAGCGGCCATACAGTATCATCAAATACCACGGCACGAGAATGCGCGCCAATAATGTCGAAACCACGCCCAAAAATGTAGTATTTGTTTGCTCTGCTTTAGCTAGCGGAGGTACAATTTTGAGTTTCTTCTCAATCGTGATTGTCACCGGATAAGCTTCTTCTCCAACTTTTTTACCACAATTCACTTCTCGCATGCATAATACTACATCAAATTTTCTTTGAGAAGTAAGCTAAGCTAAATATCCAGATTCATCACTTCCTTCGCGTGCGCCTGTATGAAGTTCCGGCGTGGCTCGACGTCCTCGCCCATGAGCACAGTAAAGAGCCAGTCGGCTTCCGCGGCGTCCTTTAAGGCTACCTGCTTGATGCACCGTGTCTCGGGATTCATCGTCGTCTCCCATAACTGCTCGGGGTTCATCTCGCCCAGACCCTTGTACCGCTGGATCCTCACGCCCGCATCTCCTTCTTTCACGTTCATCTCTTCCAGAACCTTTGCGTATTCCTCATCGGAGAACGCGTAGCGCGTCTCTTTGCCCTTCTTCACCATGTACAGCGGCGGCAGCGCGATGTAGACGTGCGTCGTGCTCACCAGCTCCTGCATGTAGCGATAGAAGAAGGTGAGCAAGAGCGTTCGTATGTGCGCGCCGTCAATGTCCGCATCGCTCATGATAACGACCTTATGATAGCGCGCTTTCTCGATATCAAAATCCTCGCCGATGCCTGCACCCAGAGCGGTAACCAGCGCTCGGATTTCGGTACTCTTCAGGATCTTGTCCAGCCGTGCCTTCTCCACGTTCAGGATCTTACCACGAATGGGCAGAATCGCCTGGAAGTTCTTGTCCCGCGCCTGTTTCGCGGACCCGCCGGCGGAATCGCCCTCCACGATATATATCTCCTTCTTTGCGGGGTCTCGCTCTGAGCAGTCAGCAAGCTTCCCGGGCAGCGAATCCGCGATTGCGTCCTTCTTCCGCACGATCTCACGTGCGTGCCGTGCCGCTTCGCGTGCCCGCGCCGCCTCCACCGCTTTCTTTATGATCGCCGTCGCATCAGTGGGATGCTCGTCCAGGAATTCCATCAGGTACTCCCGCACGATCGATTCCACAACGCCCCGGACTTCGCTATTGCCGAGTTTGGTCTTTGTCTGGCCCTCAAATTGCGGGTCCCGGAGCTTCACGCTTATCACCGCCGTGAGCCCCTCACGCACGTCATCACCGTCCAGACTCACCTTTTTCAGCAGGTTACTCGCCTTACCATATTCGTTAAGCACTTTCGTCAATGCCGCTTTGAACCCGCTGAGATGCTTACCGCCTTCAATCGTCTTCACGTTATTCACGAACGAGAAGATATTTTCCGCGTAGCTGTCGTTGTACTGCACGCCGATCTCCACTTGCACCTCGTCCTTCTCGCCGTCAAAGATTATCGGGTCGTGCAACACGTGCTTAGTCCTGTTTAAATATTCCAGGAATGCTGTAATGCCACCTTCGTACTGGAACGTGTCCTCCTCGCCGGTTCGTTCATCTTTCAGGGTAAGAGCAAGCCCTTTGTTCAGGAATGCCAGCTCGCGCAATCGGGTCTTTAAAACCCGTGCCTCAATTTCATACTGGCCGAAAATCTTTATGTCCGGCTTGAATCGAACGCGCGTGCCGCTCTCTTCTTTCGCCCCCTCTGGACGGCTCGAGGCTTGCAATTCACAGATCGGCTTGCCGCGCTCATATTTCTGGTAATAGCTCTGGCCGTTCCGCTGCACTTCCACTTCCAGCCATTCGGAAAGCGCGTTGACCACCGAAATCCCCACGCCGTGCAGTCCGCCGGCCACCTTGTAAACCTTATCATCGAACTTACCGCCCGCGTGCAGCTTGGTCATCACGACCTCAACCGCAGGGATCTTATACTCCGCATGCAAGTCGACGGGAATCCCCCTTCCATTGTCCGTTACTGTAACAGAACCGTCATGATGGATTCTCACGTCAATATGGGTGCAGAACCCTATGATAGCTTCATCGACGCTGTTGTCCAATACCTCGTTCACCAGATGATGAAGGCCTCGGTTGCCCGTGTCGCCGATGTACATTGCAGGCCGTTTTCGTACAGCCGTGAGGTCCTTGAGCACCTGAATATCCTTTGCACTGTAGCTTCCTTCTTCCGTCATCTCTGTATTCCCTTTGCGATAGATTTAAATAAAACTTTTCTTTATAACAAGGCGCTTCGAGGTTACCTGACGCCCCAGGTCAGCCGGCTTTCGAAGAGATAATTCAAGAGGAACGCGCAGATAATCCCTACGATATTCGACAACAGGTAATATACGCCCATGTGCTCGGTCAAGAAGTAAAGAACGCCGATATTGACCGCCAAGCCGCCGGAACGCCAAATATTGCTCTTGATTATGCGTTTCACGAATTGCTCGACGTGCGTGGTTTTTTGCTCCTTGAAGGTCCAGCGATCGTTCATGAGGAATTGCAGGATAATGGCGATTTCAATGGCGATTGCCGAGGAATAAAGGTAGTACACTCTCGCGACGTCGGTAAAGAGCCAGAGAAACCACGTGTTAATGCCTGCACCGATAACGCCGACAACTGAGAACTTGGTCAGGCGAAGGAAGTCCGTCTTCAGAGCCACTACGCGATCCGGTAATTTCATCGTTCGACCATAGAAGTATAGCGTCACAAAACAAAAGGGTTTTTCTTTTCTCGTGTTAAAAAGAGAAAAAGGAAGCGGAGGTTGCCGAGTGGACAAAGGCGTGAGGTTCAGGGCCTCATCTCGCAGGGGTTCGGGAGTTCGAATCTCCCCCTCCGCATAAATAGTTCCTGTATACTCCAGTATTGTGCGATACTTCCTTGCTCGCCTACCTTTTCTCAGTACAACCGTATCGCTGGTATCCAATTTGTGTGAATTTCCCCATTTGCATCTTCAAATGAAGTGCACGTTATCACTCCACCGGTTGCATTCCATGACGGCTCGTTGATGATCTGCGGGTACGAGCCCGTGCGGATGGTGTAGTAGTAGGTTTCGTTTGCGTGGAGGGTAAAGGATTCGTTAAACGACAGATTGTGCCAGTCTTCGGAATAACCCTTCCAGTAGGCTTCGGCTATCTTGGTACCATTTGAGTATGAAATAGCAGCGTATTCGGTATGTCCACCTGTTCCTGGACAGGAATACGTATAAAGCTTCTGCACAATCATCGTTTGATCCGGCGTGATTGTCCCATTGTGTACGCCGCAGATACTCGGATAAGGATTTGCTGAGGAGCCGGTGTCGAAGACCACCGCTTCAGACACCACATTCCACACCCACGTCTGCATAGCCGTGCCATTTGTATTCGTAGCGATTGCCGAGACGTTATGCTCACCGACTACTTCCGCATGCAGCCTGTAACTGGCTTCCGTTACGCTCTCATTTGTAAATAGGAACGAACCATTCAGATACCAGCTCACGTTTACCGTTTGATTCACCGTCACGTTAAACGTCCTCCAGGTGCAGACGGTATCGTTAACCGGTGATGGAGGTGCGAAGGACGTGATGATTGGCAACAGAACTTCTTTGAAATTCCGCAGGCCCGGCGTAGGACCATCGACATCAGCACCACCGGTATTCTCCCAATCACTGCCATCGTCCGTATCTGTGCTCTCCTTGTCCCTGCCGAGCGATTGCCCCTGAACCGGAGCTTCCGGGTTCGTTCCAGTCCATGAAGTCCCATTCGGCGGCTCATTTGTGTTATTGCCGTATCTCACGAAGTCTTTACCCGTGCCGTCAGCAGATAGCAGGCTTATACTCTCGTTGGTATTGTACAACACTTCGGAAGTGAACCCACCATAAAGATCCTCTGCAGACGTATCAAGCGTGCCTCCGATGTGGAATACGAGATACGAACCAGCTTCTAAAACACCGTCCCAATCAGAATCATTCGCTGGTATGGTGTAGTTCACTGGTATGGTGTAGTTCAGATCGCCGTCCCCGTCCACGATCCGCCAGCCGGTAAGATTGACCGCAGATTCTCCCGCATTATAAAGCTCGATCCATTCTTCTTTCGCACCTTGCGTAGCATTTGGATAGGGATAAACTTCGTTTAGCACTATGTGCGACGGCGCGACTGTGAAGCTCGTCTCGGCCACGAGCTTCTCTTCCTCTGTCACCATCGCCCGTCCCACGTATTTCGGCAGTTCTATATCGCTTACCTCGAAGGTTACCGGCTGCGGTGTTTCACCTATCTCCAGGCCTTCTGCGGCAATTTCTTCGTATAACATGCCGCCGCCGGTTTCAATCCTCAACATGGGGTTAACAGAGTGTGTCTCCCCGTCCGTGCTCACGATAGTGGCGTAAACGGTGAGATCATTTCCGTCCACAACGTGCGTCTCTTCCACTCCTATCGGCGCGGTGTACGTCAGATTCAACACGAGTTTGTCGTAAACGGTTGTTTGGTTAATCGTTCCGTTAACCTGCCATGCCGTTACCGAACCAAAGACGCGATCTCTATTCGTGAAGGGATCATACTCAGAGCCGTTTACAAAAAGCACGTCTGGGAACAACTCGCCGGTATATAGTTCCATTTCCATTATATCACTAAAATTCACTTCTTCTTCCCACTTTGATTCTGGTCTCACATTCGGCTGGGAAATATTATACACCTTGTATACTGTTGCATTCGCTAACGAGACGTTTGAAATATTACCGCCTACCGGGAGGTCATACTCAAAATAGAGTAACGGCAATGCGGAGTAATTGTCTTCATCGAACATAAGCCGGTCAATATCCGTGAAGTATATCTCCACAACACTCCCATTGAAATCGTTCATCTCGACGGGCACCGGAACGTCAAAGGTTATAGTAACCTCCCACTCCTGAGTCTCTGAATCGAAGACGGGCGTGCCATAGCTCACTTTCCCATCTCCAGAAGCTGGTGGATCTATCTTAACCGAGGAAAGCCCGAAGAGGTTGAACTCATGTTTCGTCAGTGCGACTGAAGCCTGGGAACTATCATATCTCTTTGTCCAGAGATCGTTTCTATCCAAGGTGTCGATTGCACTTATATAAGCGCATCCAATCGTTTCTTCCCTAATAATCTCGTCAAGCACCTGTGGTATAAGCTCATCTGACGCTCCTGCTTTTGCAATCGCTGTGGCACCAATATAGGATAATGTCCCGTTCCGCAAGAACGCAGTGGTGATGCAATCCTTCTCCCAGATCCTGCTCGAGCCACAACTGGCTGCGATGACCAATGAAGGCGATAACTCCGGCACTTCGTTTACATCCAGAGTTACATTGTCATCTGATCTAGTATCAGTAGCCTGCCAAATAGTATTTCCAGCAGCATCCTTACTATAAGTATAACCGTTAAGATTACTTATATCCCAGGTAGAAGTCCAGCTATGTCCGCTATAAAATACAATTCCCTTGCCAGGTAAATTCTTTATCAGAGTGGTATCAATGAGGTCTGTACTGTTTAAATAATCGTCAACGTCAGGTACATTATCAACGCCTGTGAAAGCTGGATCCTCATCGTACAACCAATCAACTTCCATATATTCAAATTCTGATATGTCCTCGTCAACCAGCCCATCACCGTCGTTATCCGTGCCGTCTAAGATCTCTTCATCCACAAACGGCTCGAAATCGCCGGGGAATGGTTTTATCCAGCCCGGATCCGCATTTAAACCCGCGCGGTCCCCCTCAAAAACAATTTGATCTCCAGCACCCCATTCCCCATCCCTATCTATGTCTCTAAATATCTCAACGTATCCAGTGAATGTTCCTGCTGCAAAGCCAGGTTCATCTGCTATGTAGTCATAGTCGTCGTTGAAACCACTTTTTTGTCCATGATACTGTGGAAGGTCTGGAATATACTCTATCGGAGCTTCTTTCCACCATCTATCATTGTGGTCGTGGAGCCTTGACCAGTCTGTTCTATCAAAAGCGTACCATGCACTACCCAAACCACCCCCATGCGCAGATGGCTTCTCATACAACTGCATTAGATTACCCTTTTTACTACTATCATTCAGTTTATCGCCAGCCCAGACCACAGACTCAAGCCACCAAACACGGTTATCGGCCCAGCGCCGTTTACCGTCTGTATTGTAGATACCCACCGCCAAGAACTCCCTCTCCCAGTCACCGCGCTCTCCAACGTCGAGCTCGGCAAATTGTAACGCGCGTGCCATATAGTTCACATTATCTTCGCTATACAGCGGCATTCGTCCACCCGGTAGTATGTTCGTGTGTGCATGGTAATAGCGGTAATCACTTGCTATCCAATCCTTGTCAGCATCTGTTGGATTAAATTCGAAAGGTTCTTGCTCTATGCCAAACGGCAAAGAACTCGCATCCCCCACCAGGTAAAGCGTTGCGGGCTGCCATCTGAAGATATAGAGTAAGGTGCGAGTGGCCATATAGGTGGAGATGAAGCCGTTGAGGTCGTGCTCGTGTGCCGCATTGTCTACAGTGCTTCTTACAAGGTTGGTTAGGGGATATAATCCTGCATAGCTATTATTGGTATAGTTAACCGGTGTACTCACCACATCCCGAACATCAAGAATCATTGATTTGTAAAACGCTGCGAGCGGTGCGGCTGCAGCGGAAGAGTTCGCCCATGAATTGGTTACCACAATGCTCGACGACTTGTCACCAAACGCTTCTAAGACCTCGTTGAACAGATCTGTTGGCCCTCTGTTAGTAAGCGGTTCTACCGCACATCCTTTCACGATCAGCGTCCGGTTCTCTTCCAGATTCAGATTTTTCGTGTCATTGATTATGGCTCCGACAGCAGTTTTATCATCGGCAATCACGAGGATGAACGTGATGTTCAAGTTCTCGATGAGCTTTTTTGCTTCCATCTGGTTTTTCAGCAAGGAAGAAGGTGCCATCGGCCAGTTGAGGTAGGAAGCAATGGGTGCACCCATAATCGCGGATTCCCGCGTATCATTGACGATAACGATGCCCGAGGAGTTCTTCCAGAAGGCCGTAAACGTCTCTTCGGCATTCGAGGTGAAATTGCTGATACTGAGAAAAACAGTCCCGTTTGGATAGTCAATGCCATCGAACTCGGTCGCGATGTCAAGCAGCTCATTGAGGGACATCGTAATTGGATTGTAATGTCTGGTAGGTGTACCCTTCTTGGACGTTTTGGCATCGTCATCGAACCATATCGCAATGGGCACGGCGTAGACGGCGCTTTCAATGCTATCGGCTAAATAGCCCCTACCGTCTGCGTCTGCCTTCTTCACGCCTTTACCAAACGGAAATTCCATCGTGACCGTGTTATTCGTCTTATTCGCATCTGTTACCGTATTATCAGGGTTGATGATAGCCGTGATATTAAAAGGGAAAGGACTGAGCTTAATCCCTTTTATTGACCATGAGACGTTCCAGCCGTCGAAGGAGACATTGACGCTCGTGTTTGTGGGTATGTCGACCGTTTTATTCTGGATCGCCATGCCGTTGACCACGAGGCGAACCGTGACGTTGGAAACGTTGAAGGAGGCATTCGTATGAACAGTCACGTTTACCGTGGCATTCTCGCCACTTACCAGTAAGGTAGGAACGACGAGATTCGATATGTAGAGATCAATCATCAAAGGATGGTAATCGCCGCCATGTGTGATATTCCCGGAGCTGTTATAGGGCAGGAGCGTGTCACCCAGTTCGTCACCATCCACCTCCTCGCCCGGATAATCGCTCCAGTAGTTGCCACCTAAACAAGGCCCGCCAATGATGTTCGTGCCATTCGCTCTGGTGATATTCCAGGTGTTCTCACCGTCGTCGTACGCGTTGTGCATATTGTTGAAGAAGTTGTTGTAGATGAGGTTGTCGTTCGAATAAACCAGAGCTATGCCAAATTCGAGGTTCGCGTTTACCGTGTTGTTTATAATACGGTTGTCATTCGAAGTATCCAAGCAAATGCCATAGCAGAGGTTATCCGATGCGGTATTGTTTGATATGATGTTGGTTCTTGACCAATCCAAGTAGATGCCACTGCCATTGTTGTTCGAGCAGGTATTGTTTGTAATGGTGTTGTAGAACGAGTCATACGAGCCAATGCCGTCATCTTCATTGTTTGAAGCAGTATTATTTGCTACAGTATTGTTTTCAGAAAAAAACAAAACGATGCCATCGTAGTTCATCGATACATTGTTGTTTGTAATGGTGTTCTCAGAACCGCCCCCGCTGATACCATAATAATTATTTGTCAATGTATTGTTACTAAGGGTATTATTACAGCCATCCAACTTTATTCCTGAACTCATGCCTCCAACAGTGCCGTAAGCCCCGAAACCATAGCGAAGTGCATCGCCAACACTGGCGTTTAGCTCTCCTAACGGGATCTTAAACTCGTATATACGGTGCTCGTAGGGCACGGAGGAGGTGTACTGGAATCCGATGGCACCCCATTCGGTCTCCATACAGGAGACACGGAACTCGCGCAGTGCTCCGTCCACCATCACAAAAATCGCGCCCCAATCTTCCTCGTCCGGCGTATTGTCTGGCGTGACCTCAACGGCAGCATACAAATACGCGCCGTCGCTGTGTAACCAGCCGTAGGTGTAGCCGTCAGGATGCGGTGTATCAGGCCTCCAGAAGACACTGAAGTCAGGTTCCTCCCGCTCTTCAAGCACACCATCCACCTTGATGCCACCATCGTCAACAATGGTGTGCGAGAGCGTATACCCCTTACGAAGCAGAGGATAATAGAGGGGACTGCCATGACTCTTCCCGAGGTCCTCTTCCATTGCACGCATCACCAACGTGGTATTCTCAGGCACGTTCTCCCAGCTTATCTCCACCGTGCTATTCCAGGCGTCGCAGACATCGTACTCAGGAGTGCGTATTTTATACAACACATTCTCCTTGTTCTCGATATGTACTGCTGAGCTGGGAACGTATAGCGCCTCGTCTTTCTGCACAGCCACATAGTCCACGTAAGCCGCGTCGTGCCCTCGCTGGGAGAGTCTGAGCGTGAGATTTCCCGCATCGTGCTCTAATTGAAGCTCACGCGTTTCATAATAAAAGAAGCTGAGTTCTCCCTGTTCGTCCCACGCCCCGTCGGTGAGTATGAGGACGTCAAAGGAATCCCCGCCCCCACCTGTATGGCCTGCTGCAGTGTTATTAATTAAGGTATTGTTATCGGAATTTTCAAGGACAAAGCCGTCCAAATTGTTCGACTCAGCAGTGTTGTCAATCAGTTTATTGTCATGTGAATCTCCGGCCAGATAGAAGCCATATATGCCGTTTAAGTTTGCCGTGTTGTTTGTGACAGTATTGCCCGAAGAAGATGCTATGTAGATGCCGTAGTCGCTCTCCGAGGCATTGTTGTTTGCGAGTGTGTTGTTATTGCTCGTATCGCTCGAATCCAACCAGTGGGATCCTAAGTAGATGCCCGCGCTCATTTGAACGCGGAAAGGGTTGGAATAGAACTCAGCTTCATTCGAGTTTGCGGTGTTGTTAACGATGTTGTTATTGCTCGAGCCTAACAGATAGATACTTGCCCAATTATTCGATGCGTTGTTGCTGGTTAATGTGTTGTTGTTTGCAGAATACAAGTAGATGCCCTCGTAGTTGTTATTAGCATTCACGTTTTCTATCCTTGAATTATTTGTGTAGGCAAGCATCACTCCCTGACAATTGTTTGTTAACGTTAAATTCTTCACCGTTATATCGTTGGAGTTTACAATCCCCACAAAGCCTGCATCGCTCGGGACCGTTTCACCACTGTGGTCTACCCAGTAATAAATCGGTTTTCCATCAATGGAATTTGTGGTGTCTATCTCCAGGATATAATCGGAAAGACTGAGGCCGCCAACACCGAAGTTGTATTCATTTCCCGAGAGCGTGTTATCGGTGAGCGTGCTGCCACCCGAATAATCCATCCAGACCCCCATTCCTTCGTTTGCGGTTACAGTGTTACTCGTAAGCGTGCTGCTGCTCGATTCCACAAGATAGATACCTTGTTGGTTGTTTGAGACGGTGTTCTCAGTGAGAATGCTGTGGCTCGAATAAAGCAAGCTGATGCCCCATATATAATAGGCCACCTTATAGTTATTTGAAACCGTATTGTTCGTAATGATGCTGTATCCCGAATGCACCAGCTCGATACCTTCCCCGTTGTCAAAGACCCTATTGTCGGAAACAGTGTTATGCCAGGAATAATAAGACACGAAGATGCCTGCCCCGTTTGAGTTTAGGGTGTTACCGGTGATACTGGTGTTGTTACAGAAATACTGGGAAATTATGCCATAACTATTTGATGAGGCATTATTGTCGGAAATCGTGTTATTGCTTGAATAATATTTCAAGCGGATGCCTGTGTAGCCATAGGATACGTTATTGTCGGAAATCGTGTTACCGCTTGAATAATTATGCAAGCAGATGCCTTCGATGGCTGAGGATACGTTATTGTTGGAAATATTGTTGCTGCTTGAATTATACAAGTAGATGCCTTCGTCGCTGTGGGATACGTTGTTGCTGGAGATCGTGTTGCTGCTTGAATTTCCTAGGTAGATACCGCCACCCCAGTAGGAGTGGGCCTTATACATGCTCGAAACGTTGTTGCTGGAGATCGTGTTGCTGCTTGAATTATACAAGTAGATGCATTCATCGCGGTTGCTCGAGAAATTGTTGCCGGAGATCGTATTGTTGTTTGAATTAAGCAAGTAGATCCCCCTACCCATAATAGCAGAATAATTTAAGAGGGTATTACCGGTGATAGCACTGTCATTGCAGAATTCTAAATAGATGCCCGGACCCGCCGTACCGTTGCCATCAAAGATGCAGTTCTTTATCATTGAGCCGGTTGAGTTATAGAGACTGATCCCCACACCTTTGAAAGATAACCCTTCTACCCGTATTGCTCCATGGATGTGTAGTTTAGCATCGTTCACCGTTACGTTAGGTTCAATTGTTAAGGTCGCACCCTCTTCTACTATTACAGGCCCTGATAGATTATAAGGGCTGCTTGCCGCGGTCCAGGTAGTATTCACGGTGATAGTCCCGTGCACCCTTCCGGTTTTCGCACTTACGGTAGCATTTTCTTCTTTAATGAGCCCACCACTCGAATTATAAACGCATATTGCGTAGATGTATAACTCCCCCTTAGTTAGCCCGAATTCATCTCGGTAAAAGGTGAGTGAGCGATTATCCGTCGTAAAAATGGGGCTATCATTCCTGAAAATCCGGTATGTCGAAAAATCCGCTGACGGATATTTCGACCAGTTCAGATCGACTATCGTGTTTCCAACGTAAAGGGCTTCCAGGGACACGGGTGCTGCGCTCGCGGTACCGCTCATGCAAACAAGAGCGGTGAAAAGCAACACAACAATGAGCAACAGGAGTGAACATAAAACAATCACTTTCTCGCCTACGCCTTTTTCTACACCTTCAGGCATGTGATAGTTACACCTCCCGTACCGAAATATGTTCACATGTCCATATAAAACTTTAGCTTTTGACCTACAGATAGAATATTATATGCAAAAAATTAGGCAGGTAAGATAAGATCAAAAGGACGTTTTTAACTAATAAGGGGAAGTAGCCTCGATGAGGTATAATAAGCTCTTCTATATTTGTACCGGTCTCAATTCCCTCGGGATGCAGCAGTCGTTCGATTCCAGAAGCTCAAAAAATCGTTATAAGAGGCTTCGTTCGTGTAGATCCGTTAATAAAAAGGGTAATGTCGTGAATAGAAGTTGGTTAGAGAGAAAAAGCGATGCCCATGCTGCCAGAAGAAGCTATGAAAAAGCGATGAATACGGAAGAAAAAGAATGAAAAAAGACGGCTGAGACCAGTTGACAGCCTTATTTTTTCTAAATAAAAGGTATGATCCACTTTTCTAAATTATAAATGGCTATTAACGAATAAAAACACAAAATAAGCTCTAAAATTGCTCTATTCCGGCATTTTTACCAGTAAATACGTGTCCTAATCTCCCCCTCCGCATGCTTTTTCCTTACATGTACGAGCCTGCTCTACCTCCTCCGATCGCGTGTTAAGACTTATGTGCGCCGAACATAAACAAAAGACACGAGGATACTCACGTGAATACCGAACCATCTGTAAAGGGCAGTCCCGATGTGAGATCTCAGAAGAAAGAGGAAACAGAGGGCGTAAAGACCCTATTGGGCGATCCGAAGAAGGCCATTATCACACTTGCATGGCCAATGATCGCGGCAATGTTCGTGCAAACAATTTATAATCTTGTCGATGCTGTCTGGGTTTCAGGTCTCGGTGCGGACGCGCTCGCGGCAATTGGTTTCGTTTTTCCCTTCTTCTTCATGGCTATGGCATTGTCCAATGGCTTGGGTATAGGCGCGGGTTCAGCCCTTGCCCGTCGGATTGGCGCGCGGGATAAAAAAGGTGCAGACAACGTAGCGGTTCATACGATCTGTATAATGGTGTTAGGTGTAGTGGCGTTTACCGTACCGCTCTTTCTCTTTACCGAAGAGTTATTCGCGCTCATTGGTGCGGGTAAGACCTTAGGCATGGCGGTCGCGTATGGTCGAATTATCTTTGCCGGGAGTATTTTCATCTTCTTCACGAACATAGCGAATGCGATACTGCGGGGCGAGGGTGATGCCAGGCGAGCAATGTATGCCATGGCGCTGGGCGCGGGTTTGAACATCGTTTTGGACCCCATTTTTATTTACACCCTCGGTTTAGGGGTTGCCGGTGCCGCATGGGCTACCATACTCTCACTGGGCATCACCTCGGTTATCATGCTAAACTGGCTGCTTTTCAAAAAGGACACCTACGTCTCCTTTGATTTCCGCGGTTTTCGATGTGATAAAACGATTGTCAAGGATATCTTCGGCGTTGGCCTACCAGCGGCGGTGATGCAGCTCTCCATGTCGTTCACCATGCTGATACTCAATGTCATAATTGTCATGGTGGGTGGCACAGATGGGGTAGCAGTCTATTCGACAGGATGGCGTGTGGCAAGTATAGCGGTTCTACCGACGATCGGTATCGCCACCGCCGTCGTCCCGGTAAGCGGTGCTGCGTTTGGTGCGCGCTCCTTTGAGAAGGTGAGTATCGCGCATCTCTATGCGACAAAAATGGGTTTTTTGATGGAGACGGCGATCGCGGTGGCAACCTTTGCGCTCGCACCGCAGATAGCTGCGGTATTTACACAAGTCGAGGCGGCAGCGCATATAGCCCCTGATTTGACACTCTTCCTCCGAATAATCTGTCTGTTCTACCCCGCAATATCGTTCGGCATGCTCTCTTCCTCTGTCTTTCAAGGTACGGGGAAGGGGATGTACGCACTGCTTGTCACCCTTTTGCGGACGATCATTCTCACGCCGTTGCTTGCGGTTATATTCGCATTCTACCTCGAATGGGGCCTCGTGGGCGTCTGGTGGGGGCTGGTTGCCGCAAATATCACGGGTACAATGCTGGCATTCTCGTGGGCAAGGCTGTACATACGGGGGCTGTTGAAGGCGCAGACGGGTTAGAAGCCGCGCACGGGCTTGCTTATTACGTTTTGTATTTGTAATACCCTACCTCCTTCAAAATCGCTACCACTTCATCATCTTCGAGGTCATACCATCGCTTATACGCATCAGCGACGGCAAAGGTTCTCCCCATTCGTATGTTCAAGCAGACAATCGTGTCGGCTTCTTTTCGAATCTTTTGGATAGCACTCAGCGAGGCGGTGGGCACGGCAACGACAATCTCCTCAGGCTTCTTTTTCCGCAATGATGTGAGTGCAACGAGCATGGTAAAGCCGGACGCTAAACCGTCATCAACAACGATTGTCACTTTACCCGTAACATCAGGGAAGGGCTTATCGCTCCGAAACAACTTCAATCTCCGTTCAATTTCTTCTTGCTCCGCTGCGATACAGCGCTCGACCTCCTCGTGCGAAAGCCTGAGGAGTTCTAAGAGGGGCTCGTTAAATAAAATTGAGCCGTCCCACGCGAGCGCGCCGAAACCCGCTTCGCGATTCCATGGTATATGGATCTTCCTCACGACCAACACGTCAAGAGGCAGATGTAACCGCGTTGCAAGCATGGCAGCGACGGGAACGCCGCCGGCCGGTATCGCGAATATGACCGCATCCGTTCCCGTGTAATCCGTAAGCTTCTCCGCCAGTACCGTACCGGCGTTTGATCGATCCTCAAACACAAACGTTTTGTTTCGTAGTTGCGGCACTTCGATGAGGTTTCCACTTTTCCTTTCTCTCGCCATGGGCGACAGCACTCCTCCCGTAAACGGTGAGGCCTATTGTAGCTCCATCAGCTTGCGTTTCACCGCCTCGACGTGTCCTTTGACCTTCACCCGGGGCCACACATAGGCGATTTTACCCGCAGGATCTATCAAAAACGTGCTGCGAACAACGCCCCAGAACTCGCGGCCGTATAATTTCTTCAACTGCCACACGCCGAACTTTTTCAAGACCGCTTGCTCACCGTCACTCAATAACGTTACCTTGAGGTTGTACTTCCCAGCGAATTTGGAGTGGCTTTCCACGGAATCGGCATTCACACCGAGAACGATGGCATTTAACTTCTCGAACTCGTCTAATGCGTCGGTGAAATCGGCAGCCTCACGTGTGCAGCCGCTGGTATTGTCCCGTGGATAGAAGTAGAGAACGACCCATATGCCTTTGAAGTCGCGCAGGCAAGCCTCCTTGTTATCCTTGTCGGGGAGGCAAAAGTCCGGTGCGAGGTCTCCAATCTTTAATTCCGCTGTTTGCACAGTCATCGTAACACCCATATGCTCTCTTCTCAGCGGGGTACTTTCTTACCCCTCCTGTAACTAGAGTATATACATAGATCCACGTATAAAGAGATAACTAAAAAGTGATTCACCATGTTGAAACGGGCGCTGGGTCTCTGGCACATCACTTTGATGAGCATCGGTGTCATTCTCGGTGCGGGCATTTATGTAATCATCGGCGAGGCTGCGGGCCTCAGTGGCACTGGGTTGTGGCTTTCATTCGTTTTCGCTGCGCTCGTTGCCTCGTTTACCGGTTTAAGCTATGCCGAACTCGCATCGCGGTTTCCCCATGCTGGAGCGGAATACGTTTACATTATGCATAGCTTCGGTCAAACGCTCGCATGGATCACCGGCTGGTTGCTCATTGTGAGTAGTATTCTAGCAGCGGCAACTGTAGCGGTCGGATTTGGAAACTACTGTTCTGCCCTCTTTCATACCCCAGTGATAGTCATTGCAATTGCCACCTTGTTGGTGTGCGGCCTTATTCTTATAGTGGGCATAAAAGAAACCGCGTTTATCACCATTCTCTTCACCGTGATTGAAGCGAGCGGTTTGATCATAATCATTTTCATCGGTGTGCCCTACCTGGGCTCGGTGAACTACCTGGAGCTTGCAAATGGCTTACAGGGGGTGATCAAAGCGGGCGTTTTGATCTTCTTCAGTTATATAGGGTTTGAGAGCATTGCGAGACTTGCGGAAGAAACCCGGGAACCTGAGCGTACCATACCCAAGGCGATTCTCCTCTCTATCGCGATAACGGCGGTCATTTACATCCTCGTTGGCATTGCTGCGGTAAGCGTTGTGCCGTGGCAGGAGCTAGCGCACGCAGAAGCGCCACTTGGGTTGGTTGCACAGCGCGTGTACGGCGATCAACTCTTTACCGTGCTCGCGGTCATTGCCTTATTCTCAACCTTTAATACCATGCTCGTCGTGCTGCTGAGTGGATCGCGCCTCGTTTACGGTATCGCGGAATACCGAGCGCTTCCTCGTGTATTCCTGTCCGTGAGCAAGAAACTTCGAACGCCATGGTTCGCTATCGTCAGCGTCGTGCTTGCCTCGCTCTGTTTCATCTTTGTGGGCGATTTGGCGACAATCGCGAATCTAACGAACTTCACCGTATTCCTCATATTCCTCCTCGTTAACGCCGCGGTCATTTATCTCCGCTACAAAGAGCCGGTCGTTAGCGGCTTCAAAACTCCACTTACTATCGGTAAATTACCCCTTTTGCCGCTGTTTGGGTTAGTGACATCGCTCTTTATGCTCGTTAATCTCCCGCTTGATGTGCTCGCGATGGGCACCGCGCTTGTTCTTTTAGGCTTCGTTGTTCACATCATCCTCAAGGTAAGCGTGAATGAGGAGTTATTTTGAGTGATGAACAGTCGCTGGTGTTGTCTCGGAGGTAGAAGTAGAAAACGACCCATTTGTTAGTGAAGTCGTGCAAGCATATCTCCTTACCGTCCTTATCAATGAGGCAGAAACTCGGTGTAAGGTCTCCCATCTTCAAATCCCTTTGTTGCGCAGTTATGTAACACCCCTTTGCTCAGCTTTAAGTTAGTCACTTTGGTATAATTTCTGATTCTTCCCATGTAGTATAGTTTAACGAGTATTTTTTCTTTGGAGGCTCTTTTAGCTGACCTAGATATTCCCATCTTAATTGTACTGATAGTTCATACTTCCCTGGCGTGATCCTGTCAGTTTCTAACTCTCCTACAAAGAACCAAAGCTTATTTGTTGACCCGGGGAGTATATTTATCTGTGAGATCCTTTCGGTGTGAATAATATTGTATTTATTTCTGTAAAATGGATTATTCCAGTTTATCAACTCCGTAGAAGTGTTGTTAATCTCTACTTCTCCACTAACGTTTCTAGCGACATTCTTACCTTTGTTCTCAACGGTGAATCCGAAATATTTATTGGCGGGACTAGAACGTTCCTTTTTTTCGGGATAAAGAATAAGTCTAGGCCTCTTGAGGTACTTCAGCACCGGGAAGAAACACACAACAGCCAAAGTAGCGACTGCTAAGGCTACTTGTAGAACCGAAATATACTCCATAATTTTCTATACCAGCTCATAATATAAGTTCTATCCATACATTTGTTTTTGAAGTTGTATTTCATCTTTGTCAGCCGTATCAGATTTTCCTTTCGTTGGATGCTACACGATAATACTTTACTTCAAGAACTCAAAAGATTTATAGGCTTCGAACCGTAACGTTTGCTCATGCACGCCATTTCGCTCTTGCAAATCGCACCCACGCTGGCCGAGTTTTTCGGGGTGCCGCTGAACTCACCAGCCCGCCCGGTCGCGTCCATACGTAACTTTATGCGTGCTCGCAATCCTGATATGGTAGTATTAGTAGTGATCGACAGTCTCGATCTCCAGATTTATTCTGAGTTCGCCGTGGAATTGGAGGTGCTTCACCGGCTTGCCGAACGTGACGGGCTCCTCTTCTCTTGCGAGACGGTGAGCACGCATACAACACCAGCCATTGCGTCGCTTCTTACCGGTTTAGAACCCGAATCGCACGGGATCGTCGTGAGCGCCGACGTAGCGACATCGAAGATAAAATCCATTTTAGAGATACTCGACGATGAGGGCACGCCAACCGCAGCGGTACTCGACACGAACGGTGCCGAACCGTTATTAGGACGGATGAGCTATGTCTTCGGCGTTGAGAACCGCGAGAACATAGTGGAATACGACGAGGAAATAAAGGCGCACACCCTCGCCGTAGTACAAAAGCAGGATGTACGGTTCGTGCTTGCGCATCTTCGTTCTATTGACCGGTTTACACATAGAGGCTGGGATTTACGTGTTGCCGCACGGATCACCAACGGGAATATGGCGGTGATCGCAGAGGCGGTTCGCGATAGGGACGGAATGCTGTTTATCTGTGGAGACCACACGGCGCATCTTAAGGCGCGAACAGCGGCACAAGGTAAAATTCCGGTACCGTTGATCGTTGCCGCGCCTTAACGTACCGAGAAGAAACTTAAAGCCGTGTGCTTGTAGTATGTAAAGTACTGAAAATGGCAATCAAAGCGCTGGTTATCGACCTTGACGGCACGGTATATCAGGGGAAGACTCTTATTGCACACGCCAACGAGGCTCTTGAACTCCTCGCTAAACAATACGAGATACTCTACCTCACCAATAACTCGACACGGTCACGGGCAGGGTTTACGCAAAAGTTAGCGAATTTCGGCATTTCGTGTACGAAACAGCAGCTCATCACCTCGGGGTTCGCGGCTGCGGAATACATTAAAGAGTACTATCCGTGCAGTCGCGTGTACGTAATCGGAGGAGACGGATTGAAACAGGAACTCATCGAGCACGATATAACCGTTTGTGAGGACGCGTGCGATTGCGTGCTCGTCGGCCTTGATACGGGGTTCACCTATGCAAAGCTGAAGAAAGCACTGACGTTGCTCTTGAATGGCGCGCTCTTCGTTGCGACCAATACCGACCCGTTTTTGGTTACGAACGAGCGGGTTGTTCCCGGCGCGGGCTCGATCGTCGCGGCGGTAGAGACCGGAAGCGGAAAAAAACCGATCGTTATCGGCAAACCCAGCGCGTTTATTACTGACCTTATCGCCAGGCAATTGCAGGTGCAGCCACATGAAACACTCATCGTGGGCGATAATCTCCAGACCGATATTCTCATGGGGATGAAGGGCGGCATGCAAACGGCGCTGGTCTTAACCGGGGCATCGAAACGGAGCGATATCGAGAGATTACTCATACACCCGGATTATATCTTCGAGTCTATCGTCGATATCCCGAGAGGGCTCGCACAACGGTAGGTAGTGCACTCCATAATTTATTCCTTTATCGGTATAGCACCCAAAACGCTCTTCGTCATGGCTTTCTCACGGTATCACGCCCTCGACAATAAGATGAAGCGAGAGAACCAAATTCTTTTAATCCCGGGGAAAGAATATAAAAGCGGTGATGACCATGGCTGATGAATCAGAACCGCAAACGATACGATTCAGGTATAAGTTGAGTAATTGGGAAATCGAAGTAGAAGGGGACGAGGAACTGATAAAGGAGGTAGTGGCAGAGATAAAGAAGAAAGAACTGCCACCGTATGGCAGTATGGAACCCAACCAAGTCGCGGCATCGGGACTCTATTCGTAACTCGTGCTGATATGGGTTCATTCATGTCCCGCGTTCATGAATGGACTATCAGAAAAACCGTGAACCTCGTTTATACACGCCGATCAATTCCGCCTTGTCCACGATGTGGCCTTCCATGGCTGCTTCTACGGCGCTCTTGTTTACCCTGCCGCCTAACGCGAGTTCGGTGTCCAGCGCGTATAATTTGAAGAAGTACCGATGCTGCGTACCTGATGGTGGAGACGGGCCGCCGTAACCGATTTCGCCGAAATCATTCAGCCCTTGCTCGCCGGGCACGCTGTCCTCTTCGATCCGAGCAGTAACAGGAATATTGTACATAACCCAATGGACCCAGGTGCCTCGTGGTGCATCGGGGTCATCGACGATTAACGCCAGGCTCTTTGCCTCCGCCGGAATGTCCTCGATATCGAGTGCCGGGTTGACGTCCACGCCGTCGCACGTATATTTCTTTGGGATGCTCATACAGTTCTCAATTTCTGGACTCGTTACTTTCATAATCTCCCCTCCCGCAGTTGTATGATTCATCTTACCACAGTATAAAACATTCTGTTGCGTCCGGTGGTTTACCCTGCACCGACAAATACATTAACCGATTCTGCAACCGTGAAAAGCACCGCCCGGCTTAGCCTGACTTTTGGTTCTGAAACCTGCGTAAGGCCACACGAACGGGCAATTTCAACAGTGTTATGAAAAGCAGAAGCGGAAACGTGCAGCGTGGGCTCGACGACAAGGAACATGCTTTTTAGGTCACATCTGTATCCTGCGGAGGGAGTGCGGAGCCAGGACATTGATCAGTTTTTGGGCTGAAATGCGCGCATAGGACACATTCCGGAATCCCTATCCGCAAACGTTTCGCTCCCCTGATTGGCACACGTTCCCGTTCGCTCATCGACTGGCGTATAAAATTTGCAGTCTTTACAGGTTGGCATTTTGATCACGTTCTAAAATAAAAGGGTATGGCACCTGAGGTTTTCTCAGTAGGAAGTAATAACGGTGGACCATAAAAGCGTTTTCCTTTTCTGCTCGGCGCCCGCCCGCCGTACGTGCCAGTTCTTTTATTCGCACCTAAACCCCCCACGCATTACCGCTTTTGCGAGTGAATACAGCACGTCTCGCCACGGTTTAGGTCAGGTTCAGCTAAACCATGAGTCGGAAGTATAGGGCATAACAAAGAAGGGTTAGAAGTTAAAAAATCATAGAAATACACCCGCTTAGGTCAGTAAGTAACTACGTATCGCCATCCACCCTTTCAGCTCCTGCGCCGAGCACTACCCCCTTGCCATCAATGCCCGGCGCAGCCGCTAAGAATATCATTAGTGTACTCACTATTTAAATAGTGAACGGACTAGACTGTAGCGTGATTCAAGCAATATTTCTCGGAAAAAATCGCGCCCTGACGAGGAGGCCCGCGCAATAACTCAGGACCAGGCACACCCGTAACCGTAGCGATGAACGAATCGACGCGGCTTATCAATCATCTCATGATCGGAAATACGCGGGAATGCCGTGTAATCGAGCGAAACGCATTGTTCGGGCATCACGCACGCATCGATTATCTTCTCGTGGACTGCCATGAGAAAGCGAGCGAAGCGGTATATCACGAAGCAAAGAGGCGGTTTTACGCGTGGGTGAGGGGGCGCTCGTAACGAAGTAAAAACCCGATCATTATATAAAGGGGGAGGTGATATTAGGTTCTCCGAGGAAGTTCATTCCAATTCACATCATATATTGAACTGAGCAATGGAGGGTGGGAGGATGCCTAGTATGCGGCTTAAGGACATGTTGGACGAGGTAATAATAAAGGAAGTGTATAAGAAAGTACCGTGTGACAGCGAATTGGTGTATACGTCGGCTTTAATACCTGATAAGGATATCGAACGAATGGAAAAGGATGAAAAATTCAAGAAGAAATATCTGAGAAAATTAGGTGTACGGTTTCGTAACCTGGGTTATAAAGACTTAAAAATACTCGATATCGATCCGTCAACGCAGAGTTTAATAGTACGATATACCGGTTATTACACCGGCTGTCGCCAGTATCCGGAAGTTCACTTAAAAACGCTCTTGATCTTACACGATGCGATGGGATGGGATATCCATGATCCCGAAGCTTTTGACAGGATTGTAGAGAAGGCACGAAGAGACCTGGGTAGGAAGAACGTCATGAAGAAGGAGGATCGCTTGTATCGGTTCGCGAAGCTCTTTAAGAAAGCGATCGATGAGAAATTTTGAGATTATTTTATAACTCTATATAAGCGAATGAACGTCTTATTCGTCCAGCAACTAACTACCAGGCGGATTTGAAACGGTAAATATACGCATTCCTCTCGCTTTTCGCGCGCTCTGTTATGGTGAGAACGAATCCCTTTGATTAGAACGTATCGCCGCTAGTTGACCGTAACTTAAGACGCGAGTTTTCCCTCGTTCGGTATCTTTGTCGCACGCACCGTGCTGCAGTAAGTTTATCGTTTGAGAAACGTTTAAGTGCACTTCGGGCATACTACAAGTATGCAAGAGCGAACGGTCTCGGAGGTGCTTGTGGATCAACTCGCGGCCTGGGGCGTGGAGTACGTTTTTGGACTGCCGGGCACGAGCTGCTTGGGTGTGGTGGATGCGATACGGAAGCATAAGAAGCTACGGTTTATCAAGGTGCGGCACGAGGAAGCGGCGGCCTTAATGGCCTCGGCGTACGCGAAGCTGACCGGCAAGGTAGGCGTGTGCCTGACGATCGCGGGACCGGGCGCGACGAATCTGATTACCGGCCTTTACGATGCAAAGATGGATCGTGCGCCAGTGTTAGCGCTTACGGGCCAGGTAAAGCGGCAGTACATCGGCCCCGGCGGTTTCCAGGAGATTGATCAGGACGTTCTTTTCAATTCCTTCTGTGTCTTTAACAAGACGATCAATTCGAAGGAGCAGACCGTTGAACTCGTAACCCTGGCGTTGAAGCACGCGTTAGTGGACCGCGGCGTTGCGCACCTCGCTATACCAAACGACGTGCAGAAGGAACCACTTGAAGCGGATATAGCGCCACTGAAAGGTAGGATACCTGAATTCAACATCGTTAATAGCGAACTCGTCGACCGCGCGGCGCGATTACTAAACGAAGCGGAGCAGCCCGTGATACTGGCGGGCTGGGGCGCGCGGGGGCACGGTTATAAACTCTTAAAGCTCGCAGAGCGATTGCAAGCGCCGATCATAACAACGTACCGTGCGAAAGGGGTGGTACCCGAGGATTACGAGCTCGCGCTTGGCGTGCTCGGCGATGTGGGCACGCCGATGGCACGCAAATTTGTCAATGCTGCTGATTTGCTTTTGGTCTTCGGCTCGTCGTTCTCGGAGAAGACGAATATCCCGCGAAAGCGAATCATTCAAGTGGACTTCGATCCGATGAATCTCGCCAAGGAGTTCCCGATTGAAGCCCCGGTTCTGGGCGAGTGTGGCGTCGTCTTAGAGCAGTTACTGGCGAAGGTGCAGGAACGAGCGGCGAATCCTGGGCTATTAGAAGAAGTGAAGCGGGAGAAGGCGAACTGGTTCGCGCAGCTTGATCAGGAAGCGGATCCGAGGGCTGCACCGTTACGTGCGCCGTTTATCATGAAAGTGTTGCGCGAGACCATCGATCCGGCAGCGATAGTCACCATAGACGTGGGTGATAATAGCTTCTGGGTTGGCCGCAACATGGTGATGGCGCAGCAAACGCTGCTGATGTCCGGCTATCTGGCGACGATGGGCTTTGGACTGCCCGCAGCGATAGCGGCGAAGTTAGCGGCTCCTGACAAGCAGGTCGTGTGTATCACCGGGGACGGCGGCTTCGCGCAGGTAATGGGTGAGTTCATGACGGCGGTCGAACAGGACCTGAAGATTGTCGTGGTCATCCTGAACAACCGCGAGCTGGCCATGATCAGCCTGGAGCAGCGAGTGGAGGGCTATCCGAAGTTCGCAACGGAACTCGAGAATACGAACTTTGCCGATTACGCGATCTCGTGCGGTGGCTGTGGCTTCACGGTGCACGAGCCGATGGAGTTAAAAGCGGTCATGGAACACGTGCTACACGGAAGGAAGCCGGCGATTGTCGATATTGCAACCGATCCGAAGCGATTTTAAGTGAACCGAACGAACCATGGGCGAAGAAGGGAACGACAGCCCTCTTTATACCCTGGAAGGGCGAAAGGTTGGTGAATACACCGTGCACGTGAAGGACGTAAGGAAAGGCGCATTCGCCGGTGTGTTCTCGTTCAGCCTGCTTGTGGACAGTCACGAAACAGTAAGCGGGCTGTACTACCTCGGCAGTACGTGGATAAGACCCTGGCTGGAGCTTGATTATTCGCCGGTATCAGGCGATGAGCTGGACGCAACAGGAGAAGTACTCTTTCAACTGCTTGCGGAGTTTATCCCACCGGGCGGGCACATCTCGGTAGCATACCGCGATCACAAAATCACCGCACGTGCGTTGCTGTCAGGCGTGTCGCCGGCGGCCACGCCAATCGGGTATTTGCTCTGGCGTTGCGGCTGCCGGTGGTTCAAAGATTGGTACTTCGCCGAGGGCTGGAAAGAGGGCGGGATCAAGCTACAGGGCGAGAAGCCGCTTGATGAAACACGCAAAAGGGAGAATACCGCTAAGATCATAGCAGAGTTAACGGAGTTTCTGGGGAAAGAGGGATATCTGGAGCCGGAGATCGAGAAGGTGTGCAAGGAGTTGGCGAGGAAGGTTGTGGAAGAGATCAGGATACAAATAAAATCCCCGATTGCTTCTTTTAGATTGATATAATCATTGCGGTGCTTCTCTGCAAACCATCATAGATAGGAACTTGAATGAAACTTGTATAATCTGTTAGAGGTGATGTATCAATAATGCCCCTCAAAACCTTATGCCTAACTTTAAAATCTGACCGCCCCGTAGAAGAAGCCGCCGCGAAATTAAGAGACTTTATTTAAGAAGTGTGATTAAATCATCTTTACTCAACCCGGTTTGATGCGGGATATCAAGTAACGTCCCTTTCGCGAGTTCGTTATGCAAGGGGACAACGGTTTTGAAAGTTTTCCCTGCAGTTACTTTTTGAAACGAGACGTGACTGCCCTTACGCCGAACTTCGACAAACCCCGCTTTCTTCAGGACTCTGACAAGTTCCTTTCCTGAGACCACGGGCAGTTTAAGGCATCCGCCGCTTCTGCCTCTACTTCTACTTTTACCTCTAACGGTGTCCAGTAAGGGGTAACAGATACGCCAGGCAGGTCTTCAAGCCCAAAACTCTCGATGTAAAGTTCGATAGCCTCTTTGAGATTCTTCTGTGCTTCCAAAAGGGATTCGCCTTGTGATGTCACGCCAAGTTCTGGACACCGTGCCACAAAGAATTTACCTTCCTGGATGATGGACACCAGAAATACCCGTTTGTTCTCCATCCGTTATACCCTCTCCCCCCTCTAGGTTTACTTTTTTATCTTCTACTCGGACTTTGATTATGATTTAGTAGGTAGTATCTAGTATTTATTTTTTCAGGTACTCCTATGCACCTCAAACCATTCGTTTGGCCCTGAAATCGGATAGACCGGTGAGAGCGAACGCGGCGAAGATCCAGGGCTTCTTCGCCACACGGTTCACGGAGTACGCATTACTGCACCAACACGTCGATGTGAACAACGGTGCTTCTCTGCAAACCATAGATAGAAACCTGCCCTTTTCGCTGAGGATATGAATGAGGTAAAGAAGGTGGAGGAGGTGTAAATGGACACAGATTATCTCTAAAACCTCTCCAAAAACTCCTCAATAACCTTTATATCCTCGTCGTTTAACCCGTACAGTTTATAAACAAGCTCGTTTATCTCCGCTTCGAGTTCCGTGACTGATGGCGACTTTGTTTGGGCTTTATCTTCCTCAAGCTCCTTCAAAATCGCTTCGATAATCGCATCATTTTTGGGAACGAGAAGCTGCAGCTTTTCGTCTTTCTTTGCACGTTTTCCTTTTAGTGCCGCAACAACGTAATCTGCCTTCGGTTTTGAATCAACGAAAATGGCCGTTTCTTTTTTCCCGATTACGATGTTGTATCCACCACCCTCAACAGTTTTCTCTACAAAGGGTTCAAGCGTCTTGTGATTAGACTTGAAAGTGACGGATTTGGAGTCGAACTCTTCACCCCTGCTACGATAATCTTGAATGCAATCCTCAGGGAAGTTCTCGATTTTCTGCTCCAGCTTCACTAAATCTAAAATACGCTCGACTTTGTTCGTTATTTCGTCTGCAAGTTTTTGTTCTTCTGGAGTTTGTGGAAGTTTGATTGGAAGAGGTTCCAAATATTGTTTTTTATAACGGTAGTAATCTCCTGATACGGAAGGACTTATTTGCTTGTGGTAAAATTCTGTTAATTTCGAATTTAATAATCCCAATATGAAAGGGTAGTATTTTTTATATTCATTTTCTAAAATTATAACAAAACAAGTATCCATACAAAGCCAGCTTCCCGATTTGTCAAGACTAAATTTATTTCCAGTTGAAATATCCGGAGTGATAATTTTTTCTTCTAACATCTGAGGATTTGGATGCCAAAGTTCGTACCATCTTTTCCCAGTCTCCGAAATAGTCATTCTCCAAGATTTCCTATTTTTGAGAATATCTTTATATTGCTCTAAATATCTCAAAACGTTTGGATATTCATCTAATTCTACAACTTCAAATGAATTATTTTCCTTTTTATAAGGGTATATAATAAACGTATCAACTTTTGATGTGTCTCCAGTCCATATAAACCCCCATTTTTCAACATTTCTACCTCTAAGAATGGGATAAATAAGTTCTTCTTCAAGAGAGTGTTCTTTTATAAATTTTTTAGTAATAGGATTGATAAATACGTCATTGTTACCCGTAACGATGCCCTCATTAATCCTCTTGCTTATGTCTACCAAATTTGAAGTGGAATCTTTTCGAATTTTCCCCACAACTTTTTGTTCTGGAGCAGATAAAAATTCCCAGGAATCTTTCAATCTTTCCTGCTTTATATCTAAAATTTCAATATAGTCATTTCTATATCCCTCTTTTGAGATATATATTCCGATGTAATCTAATATTTCATCTTTTGGTTTTAAAACATTAATAAATTTTAATGTATTCCCAGGTTCAAATTTATTTTTTACTATTATGACACTAGGATAATTTGTTGCGTCTTTAAAGACCCCTGTATCACCAAAATCTATCAATGTTAGTATGGAATGATTGTTACAGATGAAGTCTCTTACCCTATTCCCATAGTGAGAATGAATAAACTTATTTGATGTAATAAATCCAAACTCTCCTTGTTGACTAAGCCAGTTGATTCCTCTTTCCATAAATGGAACAGCAAGATCAAACTTCCCTAACACGGTTTTATAGTTTTTTCTGAGGTAATCATTCATTTCCGTGGGCAAGCTCTGCACCCTCACATACGGGGGATTCCCCACCACGAAATCGTACTGCACGTAGTTTTTCAGAATCGCAGCAAGTATGATGTCCTCAAGGGATTTAATCAGTTTACCATCGCCGAACGTGTCTTTAAGCTCCTTGAACTTCTGCAAGAAGTGCTTAGCGTACGGCGTGAAGAAAGATACCAAGCCATTCCAGTCTCTGTCCTTTAAATATCGCTTGAAATTACGCTCTAGCTCTTTTGTATCAACTTTGTACTTTTCTTGCCACGCAGCTTCTTTCACCGTGTCAAAAACCGCTTGGAGCGCTGCGAAATATTCCTCAACATTGGGCAAATCTGTTTTTGCAATGACCTCTTTGAAGTAAGGCATTTTTATCTTCAGGTCGCCACCCTCAACGGGCAAGCCCGTGTCAATTGCAATAAAGTGGATACCTTTCGCAGACTCCTCAATAGTTACTTTCCTTGCCTCGCCCTTCGTCTCGTTAACCAGCGAATCCGTTCTGAAAATCGGCAGGCGATTCAGAACAAAATGGGGGTCCTCCTCCATCGCTTTCTTATACTTAGGAATCAGGACGAGCATGAACTGCATCTGCGCCATAAACGTCGCGAACGGGTGAATATCAAAGCCGACGATGCAGTATTCGTTACAGAGCTCTTTTAAAATCTCCGACCACCCTTTTTCATCTGCGATTTGCTCAGACGCTTTGAGATAGCGCCGTAATACTTCGACCAGAAACGTCCCGGAGCCGCAGGCAGGATCTAACAGACGTTTACCAAAAACATTCCGTCCTTCGTAACCAACTGCATCGAGTATGTACGTTACCACCTCTTGCGGCGTGTAAAACTCACCGAGTGCTTTCCTCGTCTCTTTATCGAAATAGCGCTGGTACAACGTGCCGAGTGGATCACCAATGATCTCCGAAAAGTCAAACTTGTAGAGTGTTAAAATGATCTCGGCAAGCGCCTCGCCAAAGTATCCTTTTTGCTTCTCATACCGGGGACTGAAAAGCGCATCTCCCGCGCTTATCTCTTTGTAACTGTCCTCCCACCAGTAGAAAATATCACCCTCGAAAACTGATTTAACCAGCTTCTGTTTCATGCTCTCAATGAGATTCTTCGTCGTTATCGCCCACGCCAGGAGCGTTATATCGCCCCGGTACGATGCCCGCTCAATTTCCGTCTTGATGAACCGGGAAAACTCGATATACGGCAGTTTATAATCCTCACACGCCTTCGCCAGAATCAACCGTGTGAATAAAGAATACGCACTTTCCAAGCAGAACATGAACTTGAAAAGATTCTCCTCGCTCGCTTCAAGCCCGATACTATCCATTATCTTCCGCCAATTCTCTGGCACTTTCTCCGGCTTCTTCGCGTACGAAACCTTCCAGAAATTGTACGCGCTTTTAAGAAACTTAGACCGCTCCAACTCGAAATCAAACAGGCCGATTGTCTTTTGAACCAAAATCGAAAATATAGAGCCTTCTTTCAGTTCGAAGCTCTCAAAGAAATACTCCTGCGCAATCTCCGTGGATAAATTTACTTTCTCCTCAGGTTTATCAAACCGCTCGAAATAGCCGAGCACCTCTTCAATCCTCGTTCTCTCAATGCTTGGCTTTTTTAGCCACTCATAAACCTCTTCGCATTGCGATAACGTAACATCGTCAAGAGTAACGTGCAGTTTTCGTTCCCAGTTAGAGTTTATCCGCTCATAAATCAGAAGTTCCAATCCATCGGTAAGTAGTCCATATCTCGCTTTGAGCGGTTTCACATACCGCTCCCACAATTGTGCAAAATCTCGTTCTACATTAATCTCATTCGGCCTTTTAAATTCAACCACAAACACCACATTCTGATAGTCGTCAAAGGCAAGCAAGTCGCTTCTTTTGCCTCTTACACTCTTCTCAAATCGTATATCCTTAAACTCTTTCTCGTAACCAAGCACTTCAAGGATACCACTCTTTACAAAAGCCACCCGTAAATCCTCTTCAGAAATCTCCTTCCCGCTTTTTATCTTCGCGTGTAGCTCTTCGAAGCTTGCACGTATCTTCTTGGCAGTGTCCATTTGCTTATACTTCTCTAATATCCTTTACAAGGAAATTACCACCCTTTAGTTTTACGCCTGCTATCTCGAATTTCTTACCGAGTAACGCGCCTCTTATTCGTGCAAGCGTTGCCTCTTCCCTTATCTTCTTCGCTTCTTCCAGAGTGATCTTCGCACATTTCTCTGCTATTTCCTTTTTGAAAATCAACGTGCAGCGTTCTCTTCCATTATCGAACCGGGCTTTGATTCGTAGATCCCAGATCCCCTCAACATCGCTGTGCACGATACAAAAATTATCGATGATCCATCGATTGCATTTGGGACACCGCTGGATAAGCCCACTGCCATCGTAAATCTGTGTTATGTTTCCCACGAGTGTCATGAGATCCTCGCTCGGTTCCGAAGTCTTTGTGAACGAAGGTTTCTCAAGGAGTTCCTCAACCTGCTCTGCCTCAATAACAATAGCATTCGGAAACTTTTCTGAGAACGAATTCAAAACCTCAAGCGCTTTCTCTTCGCCCCGCGTCTCAAGAATCTTTAACGCCTCGGGATGAATTTGATAGCCCCGCCCAAGAATCCGTTTCAATATGCCTTCGGTTGATGATGAAAAAGCCATGAAGCATCTATTGTACTATCCTACATAACTTCATAAATAGATATCAGATTTGATTCTATCTATGGCATCTCTGTCAATTACTGCACAAAATAAGAAATGTCAGGACTTTTTACTCCTCATACACCACCCAATAAATCGTACCCGCCTTTTCGTCGGAGATGAGCAGCGAGCCGTCCTAACCTATATAACGCTACACGGCAAATGAATTGACAGTGAGTGATAGATAAGAGATGAAAAAATACAAATGCACGTTATGTGACTACGTCTACGACCCTGAAAAAGGCGATCCCGACGGCGGGATAGAGCCGGGTACGGCGTTTGAGGACCTGCCTGACGATTGGCTGTGCCCTGTCTGTGGTGCCGCCAAAGATGACTTTGAGGAACTGGAAGACTAAAACATTATTGTTTAGTGGGGCCAATCCTACTAACATACAACGGATGACCACCAAGCTCTTTGAAACGATTTACCGGCAGGCGCTGCCTGCATTGGAAGGCAGAAGCATCAAAGATGTGCGTATAGGTCTAGGGCTGTTAGCAGTTGAACTCGACGACGGCGCCCTGGCGGTTTCCTACGTGCTCCGGGACGAGCTACCGCCTGGGTGTGGCGTTATGCCCATGGAACAACCGTTGCGCGGCATGGACGCGGAAGAGATGGCTGCATGGACGTTCGACTACGACAACTCGCTCTTAACATCGTTAGGTCTCGCCGTGCTCAACAGCGTCGTTGACCATACCGAAATCGAACACCAGTCTCATGACGATCTTTTAACGCTTTTACAACCGGACGATCAGGTCGGTATGGTGGGATTGATCGGGCCCATGGTCGCCCCGATACAGCGAATAACCGCCAGGAAACTGTACATTTTTGACCGGAGTCGCGAGAGCTCTACGGACGTCTATCCCGAAACACGCCAAAAAGAGTTGTTGCCGCAGTGCGATGTCGTTTTTATTTCCGGCACGGCGACCATCAACCGCACACTGGATTCGCTCTTAGCGTACGCGTCAAACGCACGCGAAATTATCCTTATCGGCACGAGCACGCCGTTGTATCCCGAGGCGTTCCGCGCTACGGCGGTGACATGGCTCGCAGGCTCCCTGTGGCCAAAAGCGAATCGCGATCCGATCTTCACACGAGTCGGAGAAGGCCGTGGCATACAATCGCTCATGCGCTACGGCACAAAGGTAACTATAAAAGTCCCGAAGTTGAAATGAAGAATCGAGCTGAACTGCAGTGTAGCTTGGAATAGTAAGAGAAATGCAGATTAAAGGTATCTTTTTCGACCTGTACGGAACGCTCTTGATGTACGGCGATCTCAGGACGGCCTGGATTGAGTGGCAGCGGTCATTTTACGAGCGCTTACAGGACTGCGGCTTGACAATGTCAGAAACGTCGTTTGCCCTGCACTGTGATGACTTCTTCGAACGGCCAGAGCCGCAGTTTCCTGAAGATTACCTGACCGTCCTCGAACGCCGTATCAAAGCGCTAGGTATCAAGTTAGGATTGACGCTGAGCACTAACGAACTGGAGAAGACCGCAGTGGCAATCGTCAACGCATGGCAGCAGTATGTTTCGTTAGATCCCGATACGCTGCCGGTGCTCCACGCGCTGAAAGCTCAGAAGTCGCTCGCCCTGATCTCTAATTTCGATCATCCTCCTTACGTGCATTCGCTCCTGTCTGCCCTTGGTCTTACGGACTGCTTCGACTCGATCGTCATTTCCGGTGACGTCGGCGTCAAAAAGCCTGACCCGCGTATCTTCTCGTTCGCGCTGCAACAGACACAGCTGCAACCGCACGAAGTCGTGTACGTAGGCGACAGCACGGTGGACGTTCAGGGTGCGCGAGCTGCATGCATGTGCCCAATCCGTATTCAACGGTATGGATTAGACGAAAACTATACCTTCGTGGATTCCAAACTGAACCAACCGTCCCCACAACATGCAAGCAACGAATCCACCGGTGCTGACGCGAGGACCATTGCGACACTGCCAGAACTTATCGCGCTGCTCGAGTGACGTGTAGAAACGTACTCGAACGCCGCGCGGAGGGTGACGTGGGGTGGGGGCGTGGAAAAAAGCAAAACTATATATATGGTTTATTACTGATGGAATATAGTGTTTGGCGTGCATCGGAAGCCGCACGAAGGGGAGAACTGACGGATGGATGAGATAGAGCTAATCACACGTTCTGGAGGCCATTTCTATCGTACCCCGATCGGTATTCTCCCTAGTGTGACCACTATTATGCGCTCGATTCAGAACCCACACTTGATCGCGTGGAAGAGCAGGACTCCAAACTGGAGAAAAATCGCCTCACACGCCGCGTACGTCGGCACGAAGACGCATCGCACTATCGAACGCTACCTCAACGACGAATCGCTTGACGAGCTTTACTGCGATGAGGTCTCGAAACCGTTCGCCGCATTCCGGGACTGGCAGTGCGCGAGCGGCTTCACGCTGGTAGACTGCGAACGAAGGATATGGAGCGACAACGGCTACGGCGGGACGGTAGATCTCGTCGGGTATATTAACGGCGCGCTATACCTCATTGATATAAAGACCTCGAAAGCGGTCTATCCTGATTATTCGCTTCAGATCGCAGCGTATCGAACCGGCTACGAGGAACGAACCGGCGAGCAGATCGAGGGCATGGGCATCCTGCGATTGGACAAACCCACCGGCGCGTTTGAATGGAAGGAATATTGCGATACTGAGTATCAAAGCGCCTGGGAGGAGTTCATGCTTCTCTGTGAGTCCTGGCATTCTACCAATAAGGATAACGAATGAGCGCAAGAACTGTACAGACGGACCTGAGCGCATACGTCAACGTCAAGACCACGGATAAAACACCGAATATCCTCGATTTGATCGTTCGATTAGTAACAGAAGAAGAAGGGCCGTGGCGCGGAACCGTGCGGGAATTACGGGACTGCCTAGGCTTGGACATACCGTCACAGAGCTTGGCCGTATTGCTCGAGCAGGCGCAGGCTGAGTTCGAACGCCGTGGGATCGTGATCGATCGTAAACACGAGACGGGCCAGCACGTCATCGCGATCTCGTACGAGCCCGAAGCAGGTGCAGCGCCAGACGAGCCGTCGACATCGCATGAACCCGGCGCCGTGAGCCATGCCGAAATCGCGACGGCCGTTGAATATCCGGTAACCTTCCCGTTCTCCTGGGTCATCAACGCGAAGGAGATCACCAGGATACGCGAACTTTCGCACGAAGAGCAGGCGAACGCGAGACAGGAGCGTAAGACCTGCAGCTTGTGTGGCAGCAAAGAGATAGCATACGAGAAGCTCTCCAGTGGATTTTCCCACTTGATTTGTGCAGAGTGCGCTACCCGCTACGTGCTCAACGCAGACGCGTTAAAACGTCGAGTGGAGAGTTGATGCAAAGGTTATTAAAGATGAATTTACGACTTTCAACTAGAGGAAAGCGTGCTGTGCGTGAATAAGATACTTATGCTAACGAGGGGGTTTAGCGATAAGTTGAAAGAAGCAATGTTCTACGAGAAGCTGGAAGGGAACACCGTTCGATGCCACCTCTGTCCACATCAGTGCAAGATAAACGACACGAAAAGAGGAATCTGCGGCGTGCGCGAGAACAAGGAGGGTGTCCTTTACAGTCTCGTCTACGGTAAGGTCGCGGCGCAGGCGATAGACCCGATAGAGAAGAAGCCGCTATTCCATTTCTATCCTGGCTCAACGGCCTACTCGATTGCGACTGTTGGCTGCAACTTCCGCTGCCGGAACTGCCAGAACTACGATATATCCCAGATGCCGAAGGACCAGAAACGGATTGTGGGCGACTACAAATCTCCCGAAGAGGTCGTTGCGGTCGCCACGCATTACAATTGCAAAAGCATCGCGTATACGTACGTGGAGCCGACCGTCTTCTTCGAGTTTGCCTACGATATCGCCAAGCTCGCCCATGAAGAGGGGATCTGCAACGTCTTCGTCTCGAACGGGTACACCTCGGAAGAGGCAATCCGTACGCTCGCACCCGTTTTGGACGGAATAAATATAGACCTGAAAGGGCTCTCGGAAGAGCTGTACCATAAGAATTGCGGCGGGCATCTGCAGCCTGTACTCGACGCGATAGCGCTTTACAAGAGTCTCGGCGTTTGGGTCGAAGTAACGACGCTGGTCATACCGACGCTGAACGACACTGAAGCGGATTTCCGAGGGATCGCAGAATTCATCAAAGGCGTCGGCGTGGACATACCCTGGCATATCTCGCAGTTCTACCCCACCTACAAGCTCACCGATCTGCCCCGGACGCCGATTACAACTCTGCACAAAGCGCGTGACATCGGGCTTGAAGTCGGCTTGCGGTACGTGTACGAGGGCAACGTTCCGGGTGAGGGCGGCGAGAACACCTACTGCTACAAGTGCGGGACCCTACTGATCAGACGCTACGGATTCCAGATTCTGGAGAACAATATGAGAGGTTCACACTGCCCTCATTGCGGTGCCGAGATCGACGGGGTGTTTTAAGGTTACGATTGGCTTTCAAGTGGCAGCCTTACCGAAGCAGTAATGGTAATGCGGTATTAAAGTGCGAACGCTGACCCTGAGGTGTAGGTTTAAAAATAGGGATGCAAGAGAGCATATCCTAAGAAATTTGTTCACCATTCCATTTGGGGTCTCCCTTGTTTTTCTAATAATCTTCATAATTTTGTTGCATTTTTGTTGTGCCTTACCTCCCATACGTTTTTTATTACATAGAATATCCTCATAATGGTAGATTTCCATTTGTAATTATCCTTGCATTGATTTCGCCATAAACAGTGTTAGTTAGAATTAGGAGACGCTTTAGGTGAAGGTTGCAATATTCCAACACATCAGGATTAGTCCTGAACGTTCTTGCCATGACATCCACACGTGGGTTATCTGGTAATGGTAGTGTTAATGTCTTAGCCTCGGTATCTCCATCAATTGTTACTTCTATATTGAAATTTCCTGCAATTATACGCTCATGGGTCACCGCATTTCTGTACATGGAAAAATCATTCCTCCAGCTAGGATCGTCGAACCGACTTATAAGTGCATCACCAGGGCGATTACTTCTTAGCAGTCGTTTTGCGGTCTGGAAATATACCTGTGTGGGGAGTGGGATGGCAAAGTATGTTAATACTTCGCGAGCCAAAATATCCATTGCGCTGCCACATGTGTAAAAAAAGCCATCCAAGTACATGTTAGCAAGAAACATAAAGTTACTGCTTTTGCTAAGTGCATCTGCTAGTTCTGTAGTTGACATTAGGTCAATCAATGAATCGAGATGGTGCCGAGCGCATTTGATTTTATGAATTAAAGCAAAGTGGTACCTTCTATATCCTTTAACTATATCATCTGGAACATTACCAGATTCTTTCAAGGAATCAATAGTACTCTCAAGTCTTCCACAGTTAGTAAAATGGTGGTATGGTGTGAACATTATGATTTTCCTCGCATTCGTTGGGCAATAGTGTCTTTAAGCGAGGCACTTAACTGACCCCTAATATCTTTAAGATCCATTTCTTTCCCACATTCCTCGCAGATGAAGATACTATTTTCAGGAAAACGATTAATACCACCTTTTGGATGGATATCTGGGTTTAATTGTTCCTCAAATATGTAAACATGTTCGCAGTCAGAACAGTGGATATTGACCCTGAAGGAAGGTGAATCGTCACCTAACTGTTTTACAAATCCCAATTCAGCTTCGGTAAATTCCGGCCATTCTCTTTTTTGTATATCCAAAGGAATCCTGAGTGTTCCTGGATAATCCCGAAATGAAAATATAACGTCGTGAAATCCATCTTCTTCAAATTTATTTTTCACGCTGAAGGTGACTATGATATCCCCTTTGTTTTCTTTAGATTTGACATCTAGTAGGGCTAAAGATTTTGATTTACGAGATCTCCTTTTTGAAATTGAAACGGCTACTGATGTAGCGCCCTTTGGTAAATTGAAAATGGTAAACACTGCACTAAATGTTCGTGTGAATGGGATAGACCACGCATAAAGAATAGTGAATACCCCTGAGACATCTGCTTTTCCGCTTTCGCCAAGCCTAAAAGAGTCAACTAAAACTCCAGACCCAAAAAATGGTGTAATTTTCTTTTTCTTTTCACTTTTAGGTTTAGCCATTTTCGATCCACCAAAAATTTCTTAAAATGGGTTCCTGAATTGCGGATATTTTTTTATTTTTATTCTTTATTTCTCACGTGGATATAAAAGACTTTCCAAGAGATTTTATGGTGTTTTTGAAATTGAGTTCTTTGATGGGAAAATATGTGGATAGCACTCTGTCACACATTTTTCAAATATCTTCATATTTCGAGGGGAAAGAAGGAAGGAGAAGGTTTATTTCTATTACAAAAAACCACGTTGGAAAAATAAGTGCTAAAAATAAAATTCAAACAGCAACTATGTGCGAGATAACACCCGCTTCAATTCTTCCAGATCCGTAATCGGCGCTTTGCACGTGTACTCTTCGCAGATATACACCGTCGGCTTTCCTTCTATCGCTACTTTACCGCTAATGAGTGGTGTCAACTCTGGAAGTTCAGATTCGGTAACGCCCGGCTGTGAGAACGCAACGACGTTATGCGGCAGAAAATGACGCCCAAGTTCAGCCGCAAATGCCTGTGCCTCTTCTCTGTTACGGCTCGCTAGTACGACCTGTGCGGGGCTACTGAGAGAGAACGCAACGGCACAGAGCATTTGCGTGTGCTCCAGTGGGCTCTGGTCCAATGTCGCACGGAACGCGCGAAAAATGGTTTCAGCCCGCTTCTTCAGTTCTTCATTATCCGTTAGCGCTGCGAGTCGAAGGATGTTCTGCGCGGCAACCGAGTTGCCAGAGGGAATCGGCCCGTCGTACGCATCCTTTATGGCTACGGCAAGCTCCAGTTCACTGGTAAGATTGGAGAAGAATCCGCCATCTGCTTTGTCCCAGAAAAGCTCCAGCATACTATTGTTCAGTTGCAGCGCCTCGCGTAACCATTGTGACTCGAAATGAGCCTCATAGAGGTCGAGCAATCCCGCAACAAAATACGCGTAATCTTCAAGTGTTCCTGAAATTGAAGCCTCACCGTCGCGATAACGCCGCAATAGCCGCCCGTCTTTCCTGAGATTGTCACGAATAAAGCGAGCAGCGGACATTGCCGCTTCGAGATAGCGATTGTCACGGAACACCTGGTATCCCAGAGCGAACGCAGAAATCATCAGACCGTTCCAGCCAGTTATAATCTTGTCATCGGTCGCGGGGCGTATCCGTTTGTTCCTCGCCTCAAGCAGCTTCTGGGTGCTCGCACGAATAGTACCTTCATCGAGTCCCGTGGATGCTTCCGCTATAAAAAGTACACTTTTCCCTCGCTCGAAGTTGCCCTGCGGTGTCACCCCGTAGTAACGACAGAGTGCTTCGCCCTGCTCTTTTCCCAGCACTGATCTTATCTCCTCAGGATCCCAGACATAAAAGGCACCTTCCAGGCCCTCGCTGTCCGCATCCACCGCGGAGTAAAAGCCTCCTTCAGGGCCGGTCATCTCGCGCAGCACCCAATCCAGCGTCCGGCGCGCAACCTGCGCGAAGAACGGATCACGCGTTACTTGATATGCCTCTGTATAAGCCCTGGCTAAGAGCGCGTTATCGTACAGCATCTTCTCGAAATGCGGCACCAGCCAGCGGTTATCTGTTGAATATCGGTGAAAACCACCACCTAATTGGTCGAAGATGCCTCCTCGAGCCATTCCATAGAGCGTCTTCGTCACCATCTTCAACGCGTATTCCTCCTGCGTTCTGTAATAATACCGGAGAAGGAACGAGAGATAGCTGGGCAACGGGAACTTCGGCTTCTTTACCGACCATGCGGTTACCGCCGCGCCAAATCCGCCGTAGTTCGAATCGAACTGGAGAACGAGTTGCTCATACGCGTTATCAAGCAGATCTGCTGAGAGCGCCTCCTCCACGCCCGCTGGCGGCTTATGCCGGTATATGCCGCGCACGAGCTGTATAACCTCTTCCGAACTCCGCTCTAGCTGTTCCCGCTTCGTTCGCCATGAGTCAGCAATGGTACGAAGCAAATCGTTAAAGGCTGGTAAGCCGTGTAGAGGTTCAGGAGGGAAATAGGTCCCGCCATAGAACGGCTTCAGGTCGGACGTAAGAAAGACCGACAGCGGCCAGCCACCCGTGCCCGCCATCATCTGCACCGCTTTCATGTAGATCTCGTCCAGGTCTGGACGCTCTTCGCGATCCACTTTAATGCTGACAAAGTGCTCGTTGAGGATCTCCGCGGTCTGCGGATTCTCAAAGGATTCGCGTGCCATTACATGGCACCAATGGCAGGTCGCAAAGCCGATACTGAGGAAGATTGGTTTGTCCTCATCCTTAGCACGTCTCCACGCCTCCTCACCCCAGGGATACCAATTAACGGGGTTATACGCATGCTGAAGCAGATACGGACTCTTCTCCGTTATAAGTGCATTTGGAGCCTTTCCTTCCCCTTCATCGCTTCCGTGCATAGCAAGAAGCACCTCCAACCGCAAATAGTAAGTAGGAGGTTATCCTTTAAACAGATATCGTTCCCTCGTGTGAAATTACACTGCGCTCTGCTCTGTCCCGCCCGAACCTAAAACCGGATGAAGAAATCGTCGCACACAAGCAAGGCAAATCAATCTCAAACGATTACCCCGTTCACTGCTCGCTCCCGCTAAGGGGCCCTCTTTCTCCGCTTCACGCGCTCGAAAAACCCACTTTGCTCCATTATATCCCTCGTTTTCCCTGTTACTAGCACCTCTGCTTCCTTCAGGTCTGCGGGGGTTCGACAGCCGGTTAAGAACATGGCAATCTCCAATTCCTCGCCCATCTCCGCTATTTTCGCCACGACGCTCTTCGCATTCTCGTGTTTCATCGCGGGTTTCAGAAATGGTAAAGCGGCACTACAGATATCCGCACCCAGAGCGAGGCTCTTTGCAACATCAAGACCGTTCCGTATTCCGCCCGTAGCGATTATCGGACTGGGAAACGGAATCGCACTGCACTCTACTATGCTCTCTACTGTCGTAATGCCCCAGTCCCAGCCAAAAAGGTTCCCTAAATGCTCTCCTAAATCGTCCTGCTCTGCTTTCGCACGGTAGATCTCCGCAGCAGCCAGACTCGTGCCTCCGAACCCTCCTACGTCTATTGCTGACACACCGATATCGTGCAGCTTCTTCGCCACTGCGTAACCAATCCCAGCACCGGTTTCCTTCACAATCACCGGCTTCTTTATCGCCTCGCAGACCTCCCCTATCGCACCAAGGCAGCCTCGAGCGTCTACATTGCCCTCCGGCTGGATCGCTTCCTGCAAGAAGTTGAGATGTATTGCAACCGCATCCGCATCGATCATATCAATAACGCGCTCTACGCCTTCTATCCCGTATTCCTTCAATTGCGGAGCGCCTAAGTTCGCATAAATGAACGAATCAGGTGCAATGTCGCGAACCACGCGGAACGAATCCTCCTGCTCCGCGTCTTCCAGTGCCGCTCGCTGCGAGCCCACGCCTATACCCACATCGAGCGCCTCCGCAGCCTCCGCGAGAATCGCATTTA
The DNA here is from genome assembly GCA_016930255.1 of Methanomicrobia archaeon. Taxonomy (NCBI): domain Archaea; kingdom Methanobacteriati; phylum Methanobacteriota; class Methanomicrobia; species Methanomicrobia archaeon. The sequence goes on from JAFGHB010000040.1 coordinate 66,722, forward strand.
GCTGCTTCGTCTCCGGATGCCCGCCGGTAATCGATGCGATCATTATCGGATAACTAAAGGAAAAGTCCAGAAACTCCGTCTTCAAACTTATCTCCCCTTTATCTATTTCCGGTAACGCAACATGGATGAGCTTAAGGTCTTCAAAGCAGGACTCTCTCACTTCCACATCCTTCTCCGTGCAGATTCGGAGTTGCTCTATCTTTCGCTTCGACGTTTGATTCATCTTTTCATTCAGTTAAACCTTTCTTTCTAAAAAGTAGTTATCAATAAATTACCTTTACCTTTCTTTCTCGTCGTCACACCAAAAGGAAACGGACATGTATCTGATTGATATGTTTGCCGACTCAAAAAAAATTTGCCTCGAAACCTTCGGCTGCACTGCCAATGTAGGGGACACGCTGAAGCTGAGCGCGATTCTCAGGGAACAGGGGCATGCAATCGTCGCGGAACCCGAAGCCGAAGTCGTTATCGTGAATACGTGCACCGTAACGAAGCGGACGGAGCTCAATGTGATAAAGAGGCTGAAGAGCTTGCAGGAAGCGGGTAAAGAGGTGGTTATAGCGGGTTGCATGGCTGCGGCACAGCCCGAATTGGTAAAAAGCCTGTTCGGCGAAGATATAACAATGGTAACGCCGCAGGATCTCTACAAGGGCCTTAACGGGGACCACAAACTGGATTGTGACGGGGTCCTCGGTGTGATTCCGATTGCAATGGGCTGCGTGGGGAACTGCTCGTACTGTATCGTGAAGCAAGCGCGTGGCAACTTGAAGAGTTTTTCGTCTGCGAGGATACTCGAAGCCGTGAAAAGTGCGGTGGAACGAGGTGCAAAGGAGATACGGATTACCGCCCAGGACTGTAGCGCGTATGGCATGGATAAGCCAAGCGCACTGAAGCTGCCGGAGCTGCTAGAGCTGATAACAGCCGTGGACGGCGATTTCAGAATACGGGTGGGTATGATGAACCCCTTCACGATGATTCACATCCTTGATGAACTCCTAGACTCGTTCGATTCCACAAAGATATTCAAATTCTTCCACGTGCCTGTGCAGTCCGGCTCGGATACGGTGCTAAAGGCTATGAACCGGAATTACAAAACTGCGGAGTTCGTGGAGATCGTAAAACGCATACGGCAGCGATTCGAGCACTGCACGGTATGCACGGACTTCATCATCGGCTTTCCTACAGAGACGGAAAACGACTTCTGTGACTCGCTGAACCTGCTGAAAGCGGTGAAGCCGGAAAAGGTGAACATCACGCGGTTCTCACCCAGACCGGGTACGGAAGCAGCCAGACTGAACGACTTGCTGGAGCGTGAGAAGAAGAGGCGATCGCGAATTATCTCTTCGCTCTATCATCAGATCGCTCTTGAACGGAACATCGCTCAGGAAGGTAAGGTAGTTCCCATTTTGATCACAGAGCGGGGCAAAAAGGGTGGCGTAATAGGCCGCGATCCCTCATACCGGCAGGTAATACTAAAGAGATCGTTGCCACTCGGGGCCTCTTATACTGCGCGGATAACAGAGGCAAAGAGCACATATCTGCTGGGTGATAGTATTGCGTAGCCACGCCGGATGCGAGAAGTGCCGGCACACGAAGGTTTTTTTTTCTCCACTCAGTTCGAGAGAATGCGAAACGATCAAAGGTGGCGAACGGCTCGTGGTGTGGTGACGATGCAAAATTTAAATGTACTGCCGTTCTCTTCAAAGATATGGCACGAACACGACGCATGTGCACCGTCTGCGGCAAACCGGCGTTGTATAGATGCAAGTACTGCGGCGATACCCTGTGTAAGAGTCATCTCCAGCCGGAAATGCACTGGTGCGTTGGAATCGAAGCGTATAAACGTGATCGTGCAGCCCAGGGCACATCTGCCATTCCTTTAGAATTCCCGCAGGAACGACGGGGTTTTGGACGGGATAAGAGCATTTATAAAAGACCCCCCTGGGGCATCTTTGCTGGAAACTATTCGTTCCTGCTTATGTTCCTCATTTCCATCTCGTTTGTCGTGCAATTACTTGTCCCCGCATACACCGAGTATTTTAAACTCGTTCCGGCACTTGTAACGGCAAGGCCTTGGACGTTAATAACGCATATCTTCCTCCACGGCAACTTCGAACATTTCTTCTTTAACATGCTCTTCTTCGTCTTCTTCGGCCCGGTACTGGAGCGGAAGATCGGGAGTTCGAAATTTTTGGTGGTGTTTTTTATCTCAGGGATCGTTGCGGGCATTGGCTGGAGTTTCACTACCTCTCACCCTTTAGTGGCCGTTGTAGGCGCAAGCGGGGCGTTAAGCGGGATATTCGCGACCCTCGCGGTGTTGATGCCGCGGATGAAAGTGTACCTTTTCTTCTTTATACCGATGGAGATGTGGCTCACCGTGATTTTATTCGCGCTCATCGATTTCGCAATGATGGGTTCCGGCGACATGATTGCCCATACCGCGCATTTGTCAGGTCTCTTTTTCGGATTGTTTGTAGGTATGTTATTGAAAGGATCGCCCACACGGGTATAGCGCGCAAATAGTTCCTTGTGCGCGTACGATTCCCTATCTCCCGGTAGCGCCAGGAAAATTCACCGGTATCCACACCAGTATCCCGAAACATGTTAAGTAAACCAAAAAAGGTTACACATCGATGTATTCGTTTTTATGAGTCCTCTTTTCTTTCTTTTTCTGTAAAGGAGGATTAA
>JAFGHB010000041.1 GCA_016930255.1 Methanomicrobia archaeon
CGTCATTATCCCGGGCTCGAACGTCTCGCTCTTCTCGATCACGCCGTGTGCGTGTATTCCGGACTCGTGCGAGAACGCATTCTCGCCAACTATCGGCTTCGTTATGGGGATTTGCACACCGGAGAACCGCTCGATCAGCTTTGCCGTCTCAAACAGATATTCCGTATGTATGTTCGTCTTGAGCCCGTAGATTGCGTTCAGGCTCATCACGGTCTCAACGAGATCTGCATTGCCCGCTCGCTCGCCCAGCCCATTCACGGCTACCTGAACTTGCGATGCGCCTGCTTTTACCGCTGCCAGACTGTTTGCGACCGCGAGCCCGAAATCGTTATGGCAGTGTATGCTGATCGGCACGTGTACGGCGCGATAGATCTCTCCCACCAGCTCGTAGATCGCGAACGGCTCACTCACACCCACGGTGTCCGGCACGTTCAAAATGTCCGCACCCGCGTCCTCTGCCGTCTTGAATAACTCAACCAGGAAGTCTAATTCTGTGCGGGTCGCATCCATCGCGGAGAACATACACAAAAACCCGTGCTCCTTGACGTACTTCGTCATCGCATAGGTCTGCTCTTTTACCGCTTCCTCGCTCATCTTCGTCGTGTGGTCGCGCTGGATCTTCGAGGATGGCACGAAGATGTGAATCAGATCGACGTTGCAATCGATGCATGCGTCGATATCCTGCGTCAAGACGCGCGCCAATCCGCATACCTTTGATGACAGTCCCTCGTTACAGATAAGCTTCACCATCTCCAGCTCCTCTCGCGACGAGATCGGATAGCCTGCTTCTATAATGTCCACACCCAGCTTGTCCAGCTGCCGCGCAATCGTCCGCTTCTGCTCTGTCGTAAACGATATACCGGGCGTCTGCTCGCCGTCTCGCAGCGTCGTGTCAAAGACTTCGATCGTCCTTGCACTCCCGCTCTCACCTTGGATATCTCCTCCTTTCATCTTGTTCTCCCCCCTTCATCCTTCCTGGTTGAAGGCGAAAATGGAATCTTCGTTGCTACAGTAGTTAAAGTAAAACCATACGTTATATTATTTTCATTCATTACAGAGTGTAAATATAGGGGAGGTTAAGAACTAAAAATGGAAAAGAAGAGCGGGATAATAGGTTTCACGGGCGCGTTTCGCGAGAGCATGGGCGATATAAAAGAGGGTGCCAAGGTCGTTTTCACCGGATCGGTCGCAGTATGCACGCCTTTTATTGAATTACTCGCGTACACCGTGCGGGATAAAGGTTTTGATATGCTCTACGTGCCGGTTGCGGATGCAAAGGAGGCGCGGAAGATCAAGGAGATCGCGAAGATCGGCTATAGCGTGGTGGATGAGAAGGGCGATCCGCAAAACCCGGATGTGATCGTCGTGCTCGGTGGATTGGCGATGCCGAAGTTCGGATGCGCACCTGAGGCGGTCAATCGGATGATCGAGTCAGTGTCATCAGGCGCGAAGAAGCCGAAGGTCATCGGCGTTTGCTTCATGGACATCTTTGAACGCGCGGGCTGGGAGACAAAGATACCATTCGATACGGTGATCGATACCACTCTGGAGAGCGTAGTCAAATAGTTAACACAAAGGCTACATACAGCATGCGCCGACCGGGATTTGGACCCGGGTTATAGGCTTTTTGCCCACCCTTCCTTTTATTCTTAAAGTTCTTTCTTTCGTCAACGTTTCTTTCTTCGAAGAAAGAAAGGTTGGTTGGCAAGCCTATGTGATACCAGGCTACACTACCGGCGCATCTCTTTTCTTCTTTTTCTCTTCTTTCTGTTTTATTCTATTATAAATTCTTCACCGTTATTCGGTGCTATCGCTTCGCATCCGAATTTATCCCGCGTCCACGCCGCAAAATCTCCCGTGTGATCGCCATGGATCATAAATACCACTTCCGTACCGGTTCTGCAGAACCGTGAGACGATCCGCTTCAGTTCTGAATCACCCGCGTGCGCTGAGAAGTCGTAGTACTCGACACCCGCGTCCACCTTCACGACCTGTCCATCGGCCTCCACAAAGCCATTCTCTATCAATTTCCGCCCGTTTGTTCCCTCTATCTGGTAGCCCGTGAGCAGCACTTTGCTCCGTGGATCGTCGTGTATCTGCTTCAAATAGTACAGCACAGGGCCACCATTCAGCATTCCTGCGGTCGTAACGATCACAGAAGGTTCCGAGATGGCTTTCTTACGTCGCTTCGAGTTGACAAATTGCGCATCGGCAAACGCATCGTTCAGCGCCTTCGCGTCCTTTACGAACGAAGGATGATTCTTAAACAGACTGAAGACGCTGAGACCCATGCCATCCACATAGGGTGTCAGCCCGTACGAATGCAGCACCATCACGATCTCCTGCGTCCTTCCCACGGCGAAACACGGCACAATGGCATTGCCACCGGAATCCAGGGTCTCGCGAATAGAGTCGACGAACTCGCGCTCCAGCTCCTTCCTGTTCTTATGGTCCCGGCCGTAATACGTGCTTTCTATAATCAGGATGTCCGCAGCCGGGAAGTCCGTGAGTGAAGCGCTCGTCATTAAGCGAGACATACCCGTCTTGATGTCGCCCGTGTAAAACAAACTGATATCCTCGCTCTTTTTGCCCAGATGCACCGATGAGCTACCCGGTATATGGCCTGCATTATGTAATTCGAACTCGTAGTCAGATCCGTCCAGACGGCATCGTTCGCCGAATCCGACCGTGTGGGTATGCGCATCCAGTTTCTGGATATCTTCTTCGTCAAAGAAGACGAAGCCCTGCTCTTTCCCGACCTTTATCGTGTCTCGCCCCAGAAGCTTGGTTAAATCCCTCGTCACGGGGGTCATATAAACCTCCGGCGCCTTCTTATGGCTCATCAAACTCGGCACCATGCCGGAATGGTCAAGATGTGCATGCGAGACAATCACAGACTTCGGCGAGATATGATCGTTATTTAAAGGTATCTCTGGCGGGTCTGAAGGTCGCATTCCGTAATCAATGATGATTGTATCATCCACCAATACCGCAGAACGCCCTACCTCGTTGCAACCACCGAGAAACTTTATCTTCATCTTATTTTAACGCTGACACCACCTACACGGGAGCGAGGCTTCGTTCCGTCTTCGCTATCTCCACCCGCCGCACGGGATAGATTTTCTTCGCAACCTTATAGATGTCCGAAGACAGTTTTCCGAGTATGATCTCCTGCAGATATTTATTAAATTCCAAGCTTGCCGCCCTATTCCTGATTACGTCCTCCATTATCTTCCTGATCTCTCTTATCTGCGATTCACTCGCTTTCTTCAGGGTGAAACAGGACGACTTCACGCGGATGGTCTCGCCATCCTTAGTCACGACCTCGATATTCGAGTCGACCTTCGAACTCCGCTTACGCGCTAAACTGCGGAGATAATCGCCATCTATCTTATGCCCTATGAATCGGGTATAAGCATTGGTATGGTCAACTTCATAGATTTCAAGCAATAATTTCATATTTGAATTCTTTATGAGTCTGCCGGTAAGTTCATCCACCGTCATCTCCACCCTTCTGCCGAGTAACTTGGCTGGATCGTCCGAGACCGTATCGCCCGCTTTTACATCGCCGAACATCTGCGGTGCTAATACCGTGTACCACGCTTTCGCTTTCCACTTATCTTTCACTCTTTTCTTTGCCAGTTCTGCTCACGCTCCTTCTTCTTTCGCTTCTTATAAAAGAGCTAGTATCATAAAAACCCTTACTCACTTCTTCGCTCACCGGCCGCGTAGATAATTCAAGACGGCTTCAAATATCCTCTTACCGTCGCCGTATGCATCTCCGTTAGCGGTTACGTTGTCTTTACCCGCTCGCCGCGCGCGTGGCTCTCTCGTCCATTCTGAGTCCATGAAATTGTAGAATGCTCGCTCGGGATGCGGCATTAAACCTAATATCGTGCCTTCAGGGTTGCAGATCCCCGCGATATTACGGAGCGAGCCGTTAGGATTCCAAGGGTAAGCAGCATAATCGCCCTCGGGATCAACGTAGCGGAAGACGATCTGATCGTTATCCTCCAGACGTTGTAAGTACTCCGCACTCGTTCGCTCGTCAATGAAGAACTTGCCCTCCGCATGTGCGCACGGGATCTTCAGGATGCTTCCCTTCTCGATACCCTGCGTAAAGACACAGTTTCCTCTGTTTTCATGCTTTATGAGTGTGGGCCGGCATTCAAAGCGAGCGGAATCGTTCGTCGTCAACGCGGCCTGCTGCACTCCGATCTCGCCAGGAGCGCCAAAGCCGGGCAGCAGCCCCAGCTCCACAAGCACCTGGAAGCCGTTGCAGATGCCTAATATCGGCTTTTCGTCTCGTATAAATGCCGTGATTTCGTCGCCCAGTGCGCCGTTTATCCGCGCAGCCAGTATCGCGCCAGCCCGTATATAATCGCCGGACGAGAATCCGCCGGGAATGACTAACGCGTCGTAATCCGCTAGGCTCCGCCGCTCTCGTTCCTTCACCGCGCCGATCAACTGCTTCAGATGCACGATCTCTGCCGATGCGCCCAGCCGCGAAAACGAAAGAGACGTCTCGTATTCGCAATTCGTACCTTCTATCCGCAATATGCAGATCTTTATATTCAAGTTCATATTCGAGTTCATAGAGCCAGTAACACCCCGATTATCGTCTTACTATCCCTTATCTCGCCCGTTCTTATCTTTGCCTGCACCTCAGTTAACGGCATATGTCTTAGTGGGAATTCCGCGTCGGCGTCAGAAACCTTTTCCAGCCCGCTCGCTTTGAAGACGTGAATTATTTCGCTGCTATACCCTGGCGAGGGGTAATACGCGGTCAGCGTAGTCCAATGAGAAGCGCGAAATCCCGTTTCCTCGATTAATTCCCGCTTAGCGCATTCCTCGGGTGATTCGCCGTCTTCAAGCGTGCCTGCGGGTATTTCTAACGTTGCACGTCCCACCGCCGCCCGATATTGCTCGACTAACATAATCGTATTATCGTCACTCAGGGGAACGATAGCGGCTGCACCGGGATGGACGAGGATTTCGCGCGTTTTTCTACTGCCGTTCGGCAAAGAAACGGTAGCGAGCCGTAACTGCACAACCCTGCCCTTATACAACTCCTCGCTCTCGACTTCTCGCTCCTCGTTCATGCCGCGTCAACCCCGAGTTTTGAAATATCCAGGAACCATGATCCAGCTCTCACTAGCGGTTCGCTCTTAATAATTCGTAGCCGATGTTTGAAGAGAGGGCCATCGATCACGAAGGTGTGAAAATCACCGTTTTCGCCGCACACATCCAGCCCGTTGTTAAAATCGCGCAAATCACGTATGAACTGTGCATCAATCGTCCGTCCGAGCCACTCTTCACCTAAGAAATCAGCGTCGGCGCTGATTACAATCGCCTCAAATCCCGCATCGATGAACTCTTTCAGGATCGATTCGGAATCGTGGTTCCAGAGCGGTAACAGCAACTCGAGGTCCAAATCATGGCAAATCCGATCCACTAAGTCCCTGTGCGTTCCAATATGCCCGAAGACCGCGCCGTCTATTCCCGCGCCACGGTCGTTCAACGTGCGTATCGCGTTCTTGACCTCCTGTTCGTAGGATCTAAAATCGAATTGAAGAAGAGGAATCCCCAGCGCATCTGATTGCGCAGACAGCAGATCGTGATTTAGATTATGGGATCCCTTTTTCTTCATATCTCTGAAATTCAAGAGATAAGCGACCTCATACCCTGCTAACATCGCTTTATAGCACGCAAAGCAGCCATCCTTTCCACCCGTCCACGAGACAGCAACCGTGCCCTTCTTACTCTTCGAAGAAGTTTTAGTCGTTGGGTTCATTTTTGCGCCTTCTTTCTTACTCGTACTCACGTTACCTTCTCTACCTATGTTACTACGAATAGAGCTTACTACTTCTCTTGCTCTAGCACTTCGCGCACCTTCTCTGTCAGGAGTTTATTGATCACCTTGCCGTCCACTTTGCCGCGTAATTCCTGCATTACGACGCCCATCAGTGGTCCCACTGCTCTCTCACCTTTTTCGCGTATAAAGTCCTTTTTGCTGTTCACGATAGCCTCTATGACCTTTTCAACCTCGACAATGTTCGTGCTCAGCCCCAGTGCCGCTATTGCCTGCTCCACGCTGAGGTCTGAATTGCTCGCCAGGAATCCCACGATCTCAGGCACGGCCTCCTTGGCAAATACATTCGCAGAGAGGTGCTTGAAGATAGCAATGAACTGGTGATCTTCCAAGGTATCCACATCGATCTCGGCGTGGATCAATTCAGTGAGCGTATCCGTAAGCGTCCGGACAACCAACGTTGCCGGGATGTTTCCATATGAGTCCATAATGCGTTCGAAGAGCGCGAAATTGACGTTCCGGGCGATTTTATCCGCGAGCTCGTCATTCAAGCCGAACGTATCCGTATAGCGCGCTTTCCGATGCTCAAACGTCTCAGGGAGATTGTCCTTTATGAAGCTAAGTCGTTCTTCAGCTATTTCTACCGGCGGCACGTCGGTCTCCGGATACATGCGTGCGGCACCAGGAAGGGGGCGCATATACGCGCTGCAGCCGTCGGGTAACGCTCGCCTCGTCTCTTTCGGTATTGCTCGCAGTGCACCTTCAGCCCTTTGCAGTACGGCATTCAACGCCTTCACCGCACGCGATTTATCCGCTGCGACGATTAAGACCGCATCATCGTCGGTTGCGTGAACTGCTTGCTTCAACCGCGCCACTTCAGCCTTCGTAATGCCGTATGCAGGAAGCTCATCGGTATGCATCAAACCAGCGTCGTACTTCCGTGCGAAATCCGCCAGTTCAGTTCCGAACCGCCGCCCGGGCTGGAGCTCCGTGCCCAAAACGCCCACGAACCCGTGGAGACGCGCCCCGAATACCGACCCGCCCGACTTCTGGATAACCCGCGACATAGTGCCCGCAAAGATGCCAGACAGATCTTTAATCCGGTAGTCGACCTTCGCGCCTCTTTTATTCAGTTCCTCTTTGAGCTCGATAAGTCGTAATTGCCGTGTGATCTCGTTCCGCACGATATCGCCGATCAGCCTGAGGTTCTGGACGCCTTTTATCTCCACGCGAGCGCCTGAGGCGATAGAAATGTTTATATCCTGCCGGATCGTTCCCAAGCCTCGTTTCACCTTGCCGGTGGAGCGCAATATCATCCCGAGCTGCTCTGCTACGTTCTCCGCCTGCTCCGGCGTTCGTATATCCGGTGCAGTGCCGATTTCCACGAGCGGTATGCCCAGCCGATCTAGCGAATAGCCCACGGCACTGCGTTCCGTATTATCGATCTTCTGCGCTGCATCTTCCTCTAGGCAGAGCGAATCCATGCGCACGGTGCCCTCGGCTGTCGAGAGCGCGCCATCGGTCGCAATCAGCGCGGTACGCTGGAATCCGCAGGTGTTCGAGCCGTCGATGACGATTTTCCGCATGGTGTGAATCTCATCCAGAGGATTCATGTTCAGAAGCAGCGCGACTTCCAGAGAAATGTCAACGGCCTCCTGGTTCAACTCGCTCGGCGGTTCCTCGTCGTTCTCCACCAGGCACGTACTGTCGTAGCCCTTATACAGGAACGTTCGGGTATATTTCGCCTCTTCACGCGCGGCCTTGTCCACCTCGCCCATTTCGCTCTTCGACGCTCTCAGATACCGTTTGAAGTCGAACGTCGAGTCCTTCTTGTCCCTCAGCGTGGTAGGGCAGTTGCAGAAGAGCTTGGTGCGCGTGTCCAGCTGCTGGTGTATCTCCAGGCCTGCTTTCAGTCCCACTTCGGCGTAATCCACTTCCTCAGTCATGGCCTTCTTGTTGTACCGCGAGTGATTAATTAACCAGTACAAATAAACAGTACAGAGTTTAATAGTATTAACGATGTTATTACGGCATTCACACACATCCGCGAATACGGCTTCGCGGCGATACCTAACTGACCCCCATGACCAAGCAGAAAGTAGCGCGAACGCGGGATAAATGGACGAAATTCTGCCCCCAATGCGGTAAAGAGACCGAAGGGTTCTTCGATTCCGTCTGTGAGGACTGCTTCAGGCAGGGGATAACGTTACTTGCGCCCTCGGGGTTTGAGGTGGGTCTGAGTGTCTGTCCGCACTGCGGTGGGTTTTTCAAAGGCAAGGAGCAGACGAGCATCGAGCCGGCGATCGAGGATGCGGTACGGAAGGTGATACGGAAGAAGTACGGGCAGCAGACACCCGTAGAATTCGCAGGATTGCGCGCCGAGCTCGCGGAGAATAAACGCAGTGCACACGTGTATATAGCGGTGAAAGCGCGTATAAAGGGCGTGGAAGTTGAAGAGGAAGAGGACACGGTCATCAGTTTGAAACGAGCGATCTGTGAACGCTGCAGCAGGATCGCGGGCGGCTATTATGCGGCGATCGTGCAGATACGCGCTGATTGGCGGATTCCAACCGATGACGAACTCGCGGTAGCAGAGACCATTGCCTATTCCTCCCTGGGTGAGTCGGATTTCGTGTCGAGAGAGCAACTGCTGAAAGAGGGGCTGGACATCTATGTAAGCAGTGCGGACTACGGTCGGAGGATCTCGCGAGCGGTGGTGAAGCACTTCGGCGGGGACCTTTTCGAAAGTAAGAAACTGTTCGGTCGGAAGGACGGCAGGGATATCTACCGGGTGACGTTCTTGGTACGATTGCCGGGCTTTCAGCACGGCGATGTGGTGGCAATCGGAGATACACGGATTACCGTGGAGAACGTTGTAACGGGAAATGGAATCGAGGGCATAGACCTGAAAACAGGCGAGCCGGTCTTCGTAAGTAAGAAAGAGCTGATGAAGGCGAAGCGAGTTTGATACCTCATTTCAGTGTAGGCACCTGGAACTGGGTCTTAAAGGTTCATCTCTGAATCATTTACCGTACGTCCAGACCACGAGAAAAACGAAAACCATATATATGTCAACAAATTTTATTCATTTACAATGTTGATTGGAAATTGGGGGTGAAAAATTTGAAATGAGAAGCGATAAGAAGGTAGCGATAGCTCTTATAGCGATACTGACTCTTTCAGCGTTTATCCTGGTGATACCGGTAAGCGCAGACGGCGCTGATTTTGGAGTATCTCCTTCAAGACACCGGCGGAATTTGGTTAGATCACCATCGACATTTCAGGCGTTCGATCGAAGTCTGCCACAGTCTCAAGATAGTAGGATGAAGGACTCGTCAGAAGACGGAGCCCTTGTACAAGGGTCGATCGTCCCGGGCCCGAACCAACCGGGTCATCCGGTGGGTAACGGTGACGAATCCGAGTACCGGTATGATTGGGGCGCGTACCCAATGCCAGACGTCACCTGCGACAACAAAACGGACGTGCTGGTAACGTTCTACCAATGGTCCGAGGACGGCAACTATACCTACCGGGTCATCGCGAAGAATGGTACAACCGGCAGACATCTGTGGGAGGAGTCAGTCATCAGCAGTATGAGCAAACCTGCCGATATAGAAGCACATGGTGTCCTCGATTGGGACTGGTACTGGTACGATGACTTGTCAGGGTACTACGACTACTGGTATGGGGTTGATGACCCGTATTTCTGGGACTGGGATTGGTACTGGGACTGGTACCTCAACTGGGACGGCGGTGACTATGGCGATTGGTATAAGTACAGCAAGTACGCGCCCGGGATGGCGGACATGAACGGTGACGGCAAAGGTGATGTGCTGGTCTGGCTCTACGAGTATAACTACTCCACGGACGAAGAGACGGAAACGCTCATCGCGAAGAACGGGACGACGGGCGAGCATCTCTGGGAAGAGAACGTTACTGGCTTCGGGTGGGACTATGTGGATCTATGGGGCTACGGCGTGCCCGATCTGAATGGTGACGGTACGGCGGACGTGCTGGTCTGGCTCAACGGGTATAACGACTCCACGGACGAAGAGACGGAAACGCTCATCGCGAAGAACGGCACCAATGGCAAGCATCTCTGGGAAGAGAACGTTACTACTATTGACACCGAGTGGGACTATGTGGATCTGTGGGGCTACGGCGTGCCCGATCTGAACGGTGACGGTACGGCGGACGTGCTGGTCTGTCTCGGGGGGTACTCCACGTACGAAGAGACGGAAACGCTCATCGCGAAGAACGGGACGA
>JAFGHB010000042.1 GCA_016930255.1 Methanomicrobia archaeon
AATCATTAGAGTACGAAGTAAAAAAATCAAAAAATAAACTAGCTGCAAATAGAAGCGATTATTTTTGTATTCAAAACCGTGAGAGAAGATCTATGCTATTAGGGAATGCAGTTTATCAAAGATGTAAGCTTGAAGATAGAATGCCGTTTCGTGATAAAGATCTTCTTGATTTCTCGCTTAGACTTCCACCAGAACTAAGGCTAAATCATCATATATACTTTAAATTTCTCAAAAAATTATCGCCAGAATTATTTAAAATTCCTGTATCTCCTGCAGGAATTCAAATGGACATACCGCATTTTTTATATAAGATCCATTCCTTAAAGAAAGTAGGTATGCGAAAAATAAGAAATGTATGTAGAATTAAAACACGAGGTCTGGTTAAAATTCCTTTTAAAGATGACTATCCTGATTACGGCGAGTGGATACGTAGTAATGAACGGCTCAGGAAATGGGTGGAAGGAATTTTATTGGACGAAAGAACGTTGAATAGAAAATATTTCAATCGTGATTTTATTAAAAGAATGGTGAACGATCACATGAGCTACAAGAAGGATTACACGCAGCTACTATTTATTCTCGTGACGTTCGAATTGTGGCACAGGTTATTTATCGATAAAGGGGGGGGAGAAAGGGTATGAAGAAATGTGTTACTGCTAAGTACATCATGGGGTATGTAATGGGAGACCGAGAGATCCTTATTAAAATTAGTTGTTATAACAAAGGGCTTACAACAAAACAGGGCGTAAAATAGCGTATGTATATTTTCTGATGACTTGCCTGCACATGTTTGGCGAGGGAGGTCTGAGGAAAAATACTAACAAGATGTTAAAGTGGAAATCGTAAATCCTGCGAGTGATGGAGGACAATGTATACGTAAAGGAGAATATATGCACTACTCCTACTGACATTGTAAAAGCAGGAATAGGAGCTTAAACGAATATTTTCTATACGCTACTTTACTTTGCCTATAAAAATCCTCATCGATTATGATCTTCAATCTGGATGAAAGAAGTGAAATGAAGAGATCGAATAGGGCTCACTATTTTTAGATTAAGATATAAATAGATCAAATAAGGTAGATAAATTTAAGCCAGATATCAGTTATCTGTTTTGACAAAAAGGTGATAAAGAGTGAGGGTGCTCTTGATCATAGGAAGATTTAGCAAAAGAAGTGGGATTTCAAGGTACGTGGTGGAATTGGCGGAGCGATTTGTCAAGGATCACGAAACATATTTGCTCACCTCCAGTTATGATTATGAAGTGCCTAACTTAATCGTCCACAAGAAGTCAATGATAAGAAAGCCATTTTGGCTTAAAATTTTGTATAATGCCCATTATAATACAAAATATTCAAGGATTATTAAAAAGAATTTTGGCATAAATATTGTCCATTCCCAAAGCACAGAATCGTTTGAATGTGATGTCGTAACTATGCAAAGTTGTCATAAAGCCTGGGTGAAGCAACACGATTCGGAAAAGGGGAGACCATTTTCAATAAATCCTCCTGATTACGTGCGAAAAATCATAGAAAGATATGTGTTAGAAAGAGGAAGTAAAAAGATTATTGCTATATCTAACAGGGTGAAACAAGAGATCCTCGAAAACTATGGCGTTCCTACAGAAAAAGTTGAAGTTATTCATAGTGGGGTTAATTTAGAGGAGTTTAAACCTAATTTTGCAAAAAGAGAAAAAATAAGGACAAAACTAGGAATAAACGAAAATCAAATCGTACTAATGTTTTCTGGGCATGAGTTCAGCAGAAAAGGTCTGAAATATATTATTGAAACATTACCGAGAATCAAAGGTAATGTTAAACTCTTGGTCGCGGGAGGTGATAATCCGACACCGTATTTCAGACTGGCCAGCGAACTAGGCATGCAGGATCATATCCTCTTTTTGGGAACACTTAAGGAAGACCTCAATGACCACTATGCAGCCTCTGATCTCTTTGTATTTCCTACCTTGTATGAGCCCTTTGGATTGGTGATCACTGAGGCGATGGCATCAGGCCTGCCGGTTATCACCAGTAAAATAGCGGGCGCGGCAGAGATAATGACTGATGGGGAAGATGGTTTATTGCTCGACGATCCGACAAATTCTGAAGAACTAGCAGAAAAGATAAATATTCTTGTTGAAGATGAAAATTTAAGAAAACAAATGGGCTTCAATGCGCGGAAAACGGCCGAAAAATATTCGTGGGGTTACGTTGCTCAAAAGACGTTAGAGGTGTTTGAAGAGATTTTACGTAGGTAGATTTGTTTTTTGGTGTAGCTTCTATGAATTCAGCGAATATTACTGTGGATAACTCGTTGCGAAAAGTCGCCAAGGGTACGGGCATAGGGTTCATTGGGTTTTTTATCGGTGCTGTATTCGGTTACTTTTCTCGCATAATCCTTGCGCGATTTCTCGGTGCAACTGATTATGGTTTAATCTCGCTAGGGTTTGCCGCTATGAGTCTTACGGCAGCGGTTTCCTTAGTGGGCCTGCAAGGGGGGGTAACTCGCTATGTCGCGTTTTATAAGGGAAGGGGGGACAAAGGAGGAATAAAAGGCACGATAGAAGGTGCGGTAAAGATAGCTCTCCCACTGAGTCTGATCTTCACCTTCTCTTTATTCAGTGGATCGCAATGGATCTCCATTAATGTTTTCCATGAACCACATTTAACGTCTGTTTTGAGGATCTTCTCCATCGCCGTTCCTTTTTTCAGTCTCTCCATTATTTTCGTTGCTGCTATCGCAGGATTTCAAGATATGAGATACGTGGCTTACGTAGATCAGGTATTTCAGAATACTCTTAAATTAGTAGCGATTGTGGCTCTACTCGTTTTGGGGTTTGGCGTGCTGGGTGCCGCGTGGGGTTGGGCTCTTGCCATCATCGCGATGCCCTTTCTCGGTTTCTATTTCTTGGAAAAGAAGGTTTTTCCTGTTCTTAACACACCAATAAAAGCTACATCTCTGGAAAGGGAACTCCTGTCCTTCTCATGGCCACTACTTTTTGCTACCTTATCTGCGGTAGTCATGAATTGGACAGATACATTCATGCTTGGCTATTTTTCTTCAGCGCAGGAGGTAGGGATTTACAATGCTGCTCATCCTACTGCGGCATTAATCTACTTTGTGTTCATGTCATTCTCCGGCATTTTTATGCCAGTTATATCCGAACTTCATGCTCGAAATCGCTCTGACGAGTTGAAAATCACCTACAGTGCGGTTACTAAATGGATCCTGTCTCTTGCTCTTCCCGCATTTTTATTAATTACTCTCTTCTCACGGTCTGTTATTACGATTCTCTTCGGAGACGAATTTATAACTGGGTCAACCGCCCTTGCTATCCTCGCATTCGGATATATTATTCAGGCAATGCTGGGGCTTTCTGGCAGGATTATACAAGCGTTAGGAAGAACAAAAATAATACTGGTGTGCAATGTCATAGGAGCAGCTTCAAATGTCGGCTTGAACCTCTATTTGATACCACTTTATGGTATCAACGGAGCAGCGGTTGCTACCGCGCTCTCTATTATTCTTATGATTGGCCTTATATTCACATTTGCATATCGTATCAGCGGCATGCAGCCCTTCAAGTTCAGCCATCTCAAGCCTGTTATTACATCTATAATCGCAGTTCTGATCGTATATGGTATAACAAAATATGCCTTTGTGGTATCGTTTTTGGTGCTAATTGCAATGCTCCCTGTCTTCTTTGTGCTTTACTTCATTCTGCTTTTAGTTGTCAAAGGGTTTGATAAGGAGGATGTGATGATTATGCGAGCGATAGATCAACGGTTGGGGATAAAGTTAAAGTGGATACGAAAGATCATCAGTAGATTTATCTAAAAAATAGCTATTTTAATGGTATGTTAAAGTCAGCAAAATCCTCAAATAAATAAATCAATGTGTTAATAAATCTCTACTAATTAACCGGAAGACTAAAATTATAACACTTTATTATAAACTTTCTCAATCTCTTTCGCTCTACTCCTCCAATCATATCCCTTAACAGCAATTTCCCTTCCCTTATTTCCCAAATCCAGTCTAATACCTTTATTTTCCACCAAAAACTCTATTTTTTCCATAAAATCCTTTATATTACCTACTTCTGCAAGTAGGCCCGCATCCTGAACAATCTTCTTAACCTCTTTATAGTCATACGAAACCACGGGCTTTCCTGAACTCATATATTCAAATAACTTTACAGGATTCCACCAAAACTCCGAATCGGGGAAATACCGCTCATCGAACGGAGCAATGAGTATATCGGACATCGCTAAATATTGGGATATTTCGCTGTGATTCCGAGCTCCCAACAGGATCATATTATCCGTCTTCGCTCTCTTAACTCCGTCAAACAACTCACCAGAGCCTATGAGCAGGAACTTAACATTTTCACGTTCAAACCTCTTGGCAATCTCCGGTATTTGATCAACGCCGTGCCATCGCCTAAAAGAACCAACAAACGTTATAATGACTTCATCCCGTATGCTCAATTCATTCTCAAGATCATCACAGTAAACATCGGGCCTAAACTTCTCGGTGTCAACACCATTTGGCACAACGAACACTGGTTTGTCTGTAATGGTCCCAATCATTTTTTTAAGCGTCTCTGTTTGGGTTACTATCACTTCACATTGTTCAAGGAGTATATCTCTCTGGTTTGATGCTATTTTTTTTGCTCTGCCGGTATACACTTCCTCATCGATGTACAAACTATTGACTTCCAAAATCTTCGGTATCTTTAATGTATTGCTAATTTTAATGCTGTGAGGATTTGGTAAATGAAAACGCTCGTGAATCAGATCTGGTTTTTGCGTCCTTAATGCAACTAACGTTTGGTGATAACTCATGAAGTTCAATGGATAAAATAGTTTGTATTTTAACTTAAATGACACGATAAACCTGACATAATTGAGCCGTATGCCTTCATAGCTATCTGACCACTTCAAAACATTATATAAATCTCTTCCCGTTGGTATTCCATACAGGGTAACGTCATTTCCAATCTCTTTGAGTGCTTTCACAATCGAATGTGTATGTACAAAGCCTGCGTGTTCTGATGGGATGAACTGGTCAAAGGCAAAATAGGCGATATTATAATTATTCTCGTTCGGGTCCACTTTTGCAAAATTCTTTCCATCACAGTGTGCGACCATTTATCTCTATCTCCCTTAAATGGACAAACCAGATTTAAGATTATAGGCAATTCATAATCTTAAACTCTTCTTTCTTCTCTCGCATCAAGGAGACTTGGAGTCCATCACTTTCTAGCCAAAACTGCAAAACGCCTACTCCAACTCGGTTTAACAGAAAAAAGTTTGTCTACAAATTTTACTGTGGCACTAGTTTGATAGGGAGCGAAGCCAACTACAGAAACTATATGAAAGCCATAAAATTCAAGGAGTTCCTTAAACGCGTTTAGCGTAACCGAATGAATATGCACTAAAGGGGCGCGGTCATAAACTTTGTCATAAAAACCTGATATCCCAAAAGCTCTTTGCGAAGATATTTCTACATCACGGGGCTGATAGCCAAACAATAATGAAAGTCTGCTTGTCCAACTTCCCAGATTCGGCACAGAAAAAAGTATCCACCCCCTCTCTCTTAGCACCCTATAACTTTCAGAAATAGGATTATCATAGTACCTCAGATGTTCCAATACTCCAAATGATGTTACTAAATCGATTTCTCCGTCAGAGAAGGGTAACGGCGTTTCCTCAAGATTGATATTGTAAGTCGTTATCCCCCGTGTTCGCGCATGATCTAATCGTTCCTCATCTCTATCAATTCCGCATATACTCGGAATAGAGAGATACTCTGCTAGTATTTTACTTACGGCACCGTAACCACAGCCCAAGTCCACCATGGCATTTAAATTCGCTTTATCCTCATTCAGCTCGGATAATAAGGGTTGCAGATCCGATAAGGACTGCAAAGTGGCACTTACGCCAAAGTCCGTCTCTGTTAGTTCTATATCGGCATCCTCAGCTATCTTCTCAAGATTATCCTTTGATCTTTTCCTTGACATGTTCTCTTTCATGGCCCCCATCTATCATACCAACTATGAATATAACTTTGTTTGCTCGTTATAAAGCTCCACGATAGATATTCTCAGTCTTTTCCGCTATAGTCTCCCACGCGTACGCACTGAGATCCTCTCTCACTTCTTCCCCCTTCTTCTGGTCCATAATCGTTGCCAGCTTCTTCGGGTTATTCCTCTTAGCTGGTTCATGCACACGAACCCGAACCGGAAAAACCCCCTCAAACTTCTGTGCAAACTCTCGTAGCCCTCCCTCCTCATTAACAATCACTGGCTTCCCTGCGGCTAACGCTTCTAACACCGTTATACCAAAAGCTTCGATACCCGATAAATTGATAAACAGCGAGCAGGTCTTCAACCAGCGGTATTTCTCTTCATCAGTGACACCGCTCAGGATCTTGACCCTGCTCTCTAAGTTTAAAGTGTGGATGAGCTGTTCTAAATCCCTACGGTATCTCCCCTCGCCAATGATGTAAAACTGACATTCGGGTAAAAACGCCATCGCGCGTATCGCTATCTGGATGTTCTTGTATTTTTCTAGGCGTCCAACGTACACAATCAAGTCATGTTCAAATTCGAAAGGCTCTGCTTCCTCTATCTCCATCAAATTGAGTCCATTCGGAATGACCATAATCTCGGTATCCGCAACGCCAAAGTTCCTCTGTACCAAAGCTTTCTCGTGCTCTGAGACGCAGATAATCTTATCGGCGCGCTTGAATATCCGTGCTCCAAAATACTTGTAGGGCTTGTTTAAAACGTTCCTGAACGGTGTGCTGCCCATGCCGTGATAGTGCGGTGTGAAGATAAACCTTCCTCGTTTGACAAAGGAGGCAAAGTACGCAGGGAACGCATGATAGTTATGGGCGTGAATAAGGTCGAAATCGGCTTTCCGCAAATAAAACAACATTTGTGGTGAAAAGAAGTACGCGCCGTTTGGTGCGATTGCATGAAATCGTTTTATCGTAACGCCGTTGAGTTCGGTAATCTGTTTATTATTCGGAGATAAATCTGCAGTGATAACTTCTACATCGAATTTCTTAGCTAACCGCTCGCTTAGCTGCCTCACATGCTCCTCGATACCTCCTTTGTGCGGATAATACGCGTGACACACCTGCGCGATCTTCATGCTCAACTGAGCCTCCTCAAGCGGAATGTACTTTTACCAAGGCCCTCCTCTCACATCCTCAATTTGCCTCGCAGATATCCAATTCCAGCAGCAAGCAATAAAAAGAAGGTCATCACATCTAAATGCTTCAGATAATACTTGAGGTAGGTCTGCTCCACCTCCAGGTCATACTCCTTTCCGATGCTAGCTTTGGCCAATCCCTCTGCATGCGCTCTTCTCAACATATAGCGCCATTTCGTTCGCTCTTCCGGCACATGGTGATAAACAACAGCGTCTGGATTAAAGACAATCTTGGCGTCAGGACCGTATCTCTTCTTGATTCTCAGAAATAGATCGGTTTCCTCTCCCACCGCCATCTTCCTCCTTACCATCCCTAGGCTCTCGTCAAAGCCCCCCAGGGCCTCGAATACCCTCTTAGTAAATGCCATATTACAACCAATCGGCCGTTTAGGTGGCGGATTCGTGGTCGTACAATCGATTACCCAGTTCAGTTTGCTATCTAGTTTCTTACCACGAAAAACAGGTTTAACGGAACCGCCAACCACCATGACCTTCCCTGAAAAAGAATCGAATATGTTGGCGAGCCAGTTCTCATCCGCTTCTGCATCGTCATCTATAAACGCGATTATATCCCCCAAAGCCGTTTCAACGCCTTTATTCCTCGCTGCGGCCAAACCTTTCTTACCTGAGCTGACAACCCTTATAGGCACACGCGTTTTGCCACAAAAAAGGTCAGAATAACTTATCTTTTCATCGTCAGTATCGACTACTAATATTACCTCGTCTGGTATATGGGTTTGGTGTTCCAGAGAAGCTATGCATCGCGCGACCAACTCCTCCTGGCCACCATAACTACAAACGATAACGGAGGTTCTCACTTTTTCGCTCCTCTTTCCGCTCTCGTCTCTGGTATCGTCACCTTCACCCGCTTCTTAAGCACCGGCACCAATCGCTTTATCGCTATCTCCCCCCCATGTGCCAGCGTATACTCATTAATCGGCAGATCCGGGGATTTCCCGTTAACTTCATAGATATAAAAGCCCTCTTCTCCGTCTATTGACGCAATAAACTCTTTATCGCTCACTCTCTTTATCCCTACTCCTGCGACATCCCTTAGCGCAGCCAATATGCTTGTGCCTTCCCGGGCTTCTATTTCGTACTCCTCGCTGAACGTCTCCAGAGCTTCATAGAGTTTCGCCCGATTTACCGTTAGTACATGCGTCTTCCCGAACGTTTTACGCGTCACCAGTTCCGCATCCTCTAATATCTTGACGTGCTTTGCAGCCACAGGTACTGAGATCTCTAATGCTTTTGCCAGACCGGAGACATGATAATCGGCCCTCATTAGAAGCTTCAACATCTCCTTCCGCGTTGTACTACTCAAAGCTTTGAATAACCGCATCTCTTCGTAACCTTCCCCTTCCTCGTATACTTAAGTGTATGAGTCTTATGGGTTATAATCCTTTGCTTCGGTACAACTCCGCAGCTAACCTCGTTATGTAACTCTTACCTTTTTCACCCTCTTCCAACAGCTCCCTCCATTCAACGGGAATCGCTTTCTCTCCGTAGTAGGCCCCGCTTATCGCGCCGTTCATAGCGCCTATCGTGTCGGTATCGCCACCCAGACTTACCGCATAGGCCACGCCCTCCTCAAAGCTATCAGCACGAAGGAACGAGTAGATGGCGGTAGGTACCGAGTTGAAAGCTGCCATGCCATTGCCCAATTTCGCGATAATTTCCTTTTTGGTTGGTGCTTCCTCCAAAAGGAGTCCTATCGACCGTATCTTCTCCTTGTAAACGTTGTTCTGGACAAAATCCTCCAGTTCAGACAGCATGCCTTCTTTTTGTTCGCGTACCGCTAAAGCGACGGCGAAGGCCTGCAGCGCCGCCCCTTCTTTGCCCAGCTCGTGCGCATGCGTTATCATACTCGATTTATACGCCGCGTCACGCAGTGCAGTGGTATCATCATAATAAAAGAGCCCAACAGGCGCGATGCGCATCGCAGCACCGTTACCGTACGAGCCTTCGCCACCAAACAGCTTTCTCGATGCCTCTTCCCAGCTCTCCCCCTCCCGTATACGCTTTAATGCGCCCGTCGATCCCGGACCGTAGCCTCGTTTCGCATTAAAATTCTGGATGAACGTACTCGCCATATCCGCACCGTTGACGCCCTTATTCCTGATTAACGACTCCGCGACCCCGATCATCATCTCCGTGTCGTCCGTGTAGCGCCCGTCGATCATCTGCCACACCGTTGCCTCTCCGTACACCGAACGCACCTTCTCCCTGTTCCAACCCTCGAAAGGCGCGCCTAATGCGTCCCCTACTGCAGTGCCCAAGAGCGCACCGGTAAATTTTGATTTAAGGTTCACTTCCATCAGTAATCCCCCTTTACCAGTTTCAGGTATCGTAATCTCTCAACTTCATTCGTTCGGCTAGGAACAATCAACAAGAGCTCGTCGTTCAGCTCATCCATATCCCTCTCATTTTATATAACGAGCAGAGCAAATTAACAAGTACTCTTTAATTACATTACGTGCAATGTCAAGCTCAGATAAGAATAAGGCGATCTTACTCGTCTGTGATGGTCTTGGAGACCGTCCCTCGGTAGATGGAAAGACACCGTTGCAAGCTGCTTATACGCCCAATTTGGACGCAATCAGCGCCTCAGGGATAAACGGGCTGATGGACGTTATAGCGCCCGGAATTGTGCCCGGGAGCGATACTGCGCACATCGCTCTCTTCGGATACGACCCGTACCGATATTATCCGGGCAGAGGCGTGTTTGAGGCACTTGGTGCGGATATGGAACTGCATAAAGGTGACGTCGCCTTTCGGGCTAATTTCTCGACGGTGGATGAGACCATGTGCGTCATTGACAGAAGAGCGGGTAGAAAAGGGAGTGAAGAATTGGCAGAAGTGCTCAACGGGCTTGAAATAGACGGCATTAAGATCCTCCTGAAAAACACCACGCAGCATCGCTGTGCCGTTGTGATGAGGGGCGATCAACTCTCACGCTACGTCTCCGATGTGGACACGCACGAAGCAGGAGATTTCGTGCAGGAATGCAAACCACTTCACGACGGCGAAGCAGAGCGGAAGACCGCAACCGTGGTGAACAAATTCGTCAAGAAGAGTTACGAGCTGCTCAATGAGCATCCGATAAATGCGGAGAGACGGGAAAAGGGAGAACTGCCTGCGAACATTATCCTCTTAAGAGGCGCGGGCAGCTACGACGGCATAACGTCGCTAAAAGACCGATTCGGCTTCAACGCTGCATGTGTGGCGGGCGCGTCGCTGTACAAAGGTGTGGCGAAATACCTGGGTATGGAAATCCTTCCGGTCGAGGGCGCGACCGGCAAAGCTGACACAAACCTGAAGAACAAGGCAGAAGCCGCTTTACAGGCATTAGAGGAGCACGATTTCGTTTTCATCCACGTGAAGGATACGGACAACGATGGTCACGATGGCAACTTCGAGGCCAAGAAAGCAATCATCGAGCGGGTGGACGAAGAGCTTGTGGCTCGGCTCAAAGACGTTGACGCCTACCTTGCCGTTACCGGCGATCACAGCACTCCTGTAACACTAAAACGACACTGCAGTGATCCCGTCCCGCTGGTCATAAAAGGCAAAGGGGTTCGGACGGACGACGTAAAAAAATTCGATGAAATCTCCGTCGCTTCTGGTGGATTAAACCGGATACGGGGCGTCGATCTGATGCCGATACTGGCCGATTATATGGGGTTCTTTATTATGTACGGGACGTGAAAAGCCTCATTCTTGCCACACCCCATTAAAATCTGGCGCATCCATGTTTGCCCTAAACTAGACTTCTGGCGTATAAAATGTTTTTAGCTTATATCGGATCCTATCTTAATGAATTTCCAAAAACAAAATCATTTTGTCTTTTATCTCTAATAGTTTCTTGCAATATTCTTTTAATCCGGTCTCCATCCTGGTTGATATCGTCTTCATTAAACCACAGAACTTTCCATCCCCTTTCATTCAATGCTTTTTCTTTGCCCTCATCTTTTTCCCTTGCATGCCAGTAATTAGCACCTGGTTCCACAGCAACTTTTTCGTTTACAAAGGCGAAATCGATCCAATATCGTGAAACATTATATTGTTTCTCATAATCTACATGCTCTTTAAAACCAAGTTCAGTTAAATACTGCTCAGTCTTCTTTTCTAAGTCGGTATCCATTTTCGCCGGTGGCACTAATTCTCTAATTTGCAGTTGTCCAGGTCTACCAAAATGGGAACGTTCAATAATATATTTCCCACCATTCCGTTCTATTACATCTCCTATGTTATATCCTGGTGGTAAGGTCGTATCATCGAGTTTTTTGAGTTTAGCCCGGACACGTATTTGATCTTCTGGCGGTAAATTATTTATGGAAATTTTTATCAATTTATCTCACCCCTTTGTAAGCTCCAGCCCTCCACCTCGGAATAAATTCGATGCATCCCATTTGGTATCTGCGGGTTTTATGGCGAGCTTTTTGAAGCATCACTTTAGACAATCGTCGTCTACTCATTACCTCCCTGATGCTCGCTCCTTCCCCAAAGGTAGCCGATTAGGCCAGCGAAGATGGGCAATCCTAAGATTAGTAGTACTGTACCAGCGTTGTTGTCACCTTGGCCAGCTTGAGACTGAAGATTTTCAATGTATCTAGGAAGTTCTTGCCCGATGATACTGGGATCGCTTCGATCGAATGGAATTCGGGGCATCGCCATATGAGACAGCAGCCCATCAATTTTGACCCCCTTTTCTACGAATGCCACCACCGGTCGTTGAAATGATGATGCAAAGGCTAATTCATCTCGAACTCCGGGAGGCATCGCCCAGTTGAAGTTTCCTTCGAGCCTTTCTCTTCGATGAAGGAATGCCACCACTAGCTTGCTTTGCCTAATTTCTGCTTGAATTGCATCAACGGCAGGGTAGCCACTTGCCACAACTCCTCCCCAAAATGCAGAAACGCCAATTGATGTAAGATACTCATAACACCAATCTCCAAGAATTCTTTCTTCGGCATTGAAACCACAGCTGATGAACACGTCAGCCATTTTTATCACCTCCTTTTGATTTTATATCTGTACTTGCCTTTAACTTACCATGTTATTTAAACACCCAACTCTCCATGTGTTTCATTTATTCGTTTTCAAAAGATGGGCTAAAGCTAATAATGCCATAATAGCCGGAATTATTTGAAAGGAGGGTATTGTGGCTGTTGGTGTTGATGCAGGGCCATATGCATTATCTAAAGAAGGTCTTAAAATACACAGGCAGTCCCCATTTGACTTGCATGCAGACCCTACAGTCCATATTTTATTTCGATCCGCTTCAGATTGAACAAAGCCTTCTGCAACTACTTCTACGGTATAGTTGCCATAAGGAACGTCTATGAACGTCTGGCCTGAAGGCTGAGGCCCGAGAGTGACCCCCACCCCGTATAACGTTACTATCGCATCTGGAACATTCCCTAGGGTTTCTTTATTCACTGGTTGTACGTTTACATCACATATATCGCCAGTTCTTTCTAGATCGGCACGAATTTGTGATGGCTGGTCACCGGATATGGCATCAACTGCTATCGGTATGACCATTAATAATACACCCAACACCAAAATCAATCCAACCCCTCTTTTCATTTCAATTCCCCTTGGCATGTATCTTCACCTCCGCTCCTCCCATGTCTCCTTGGAGATAATCAACAAAAATGATGATATAACATATAAATTTTTCGGTATTTTTCAACGAATAATATTCGTTATAATAGATCCGTTCGTGAAATAAATAAAAAATAAAATGTTTTGGGCTCTAAGCTATCTCCTTTATTGCCCCTTCCAAAACCGCAGCTATCTCTTCCATCTTCTCAGCGGCCTCTTGTAAACGCTTGCCGACTTCCACCAACCCGATCTCCTCAGCATCTCGCGCGGCCTTCCTGAAGCTCTCCGCATGATCCTTATTGTGCGCTATCCAGTGCTCTAACTTCTTCTGTAATCGGAGAGCCTGCTCCTTCTTATCCTCTCTCAT
Organism: Methanomicrobia archaeon; assembly: GCA_016930255.1. Taxonomy (NCBI): domain Archaea; kingdom Methanobacteriati; phylum Methanobacteriota; class Methanomicrobia; species Methanomicrobia archaeon. The sequence goes on from JAFGHB010000042.1 coordinate 13,197, forward strand.
CTCGAGGAATATCACGTGCCAGCATCCCAGGAGCTGAGATATCTCTTCTGCTCGTCCGTCAGTTCTTCTATCTCGACGCCCATCGCCTTCAACTTCAAACGCGCCACCTCCTCATCGATCTCTTTCGGCACCGAATAAACCTCGTTATGCAACTGCTCGTGATGCTCCACGATGTGCCGCACACACAACGCCTGATTCGCGAAGCTCATGTCCATCACTTCAGGTGGATGCCCGAACGCAGCAGCGAGATTCACCAACCTGCCTTCAGATAATAAATACAACCTTCTCCCGTCCCGCATGACGTACTCAACCACCTCTTCCTTTACTTCGTTCGTTTCGACCGCAAGCTCTTCGAGGTCAGGAATGTTAATCTCGACATTGAAATGGCCGGAATTCGCGATGAGCGCGCCATCCTGCATCAGCTCGAAATGCTCTCGCCGTATCGCTGAGATGTCCCCCGTGACCGTGATGAAAAGATCGCCGATCTTCGCTGCTTCCGTCATCGGCATTACCCGGTAACCGTCCATAACTGCCTCTAAGGCCTTCCTCGGATTCACTTCCACTACCACTACGGACGAGCCATGCCCTTTTGCCCGCAACGCCACGCCTCTACCACACCAGCCATAGCCAACCACCACGACCGTCTTACCGGCAAAGAGGAAGTTGGTTGCGTTCATTATCCCGTGCAGGGTCGACTGTCCGGTTCCGTAGCGGTTGTCAAACATCATCTTCGTCTCCGCATCATTCACCGCGATGACCGGAAACCTCAGCCTCCCTTCGGCTGAAAGCGCCCGTAACCGTATGACCCCTGTCGTTGTCTCCTCGCAGCCGCCCTTAATGCCCTCAAGCCCCCGCTCATGCACGCGTGCGATTGTATCCGCGCCGTCGTCAAGGGTCATATCGGGGCCGATCTTCAACGCCTCGTCCAGGCATTCGTAGTACTCTTTCTCATTCTCGCCCCGGAAGGCATAGACATGTATCCCCTCAGCCGCAAGTGCGGCAGCGACATCATCCTGTGTGCTGAGTGGATTTGAGCCCGTCAGTGCTATTGTTGCACCGCCCGCCCGCAGTGTTAGAATAAGGTTCGCCGTTTCTACCGTGACATGGAGGCAGGCCACGATCTTTACACCCTCTAAGGGTTTCTCCTTCTCATATCGCTCCCGTATGATCTGCAGAACCGGCATCTGTCTCCGTGCCCATTCTATACGCTTCTTCCCTCTTTCCGCAAGGGTTATATCCTTAATTATGAAATCTTTCATCATACCACCTTCATTTATCTCTGCTGAATTGATGAATGAATTATACTATAATAAAAACCCTTTTATCTTCATAGACGCTATCCGAGAAGTGAAGGTAGTTAGTGAGTGAGTAAGTAAGCAAGCGGGTAAAGGGGAAGAGGAGAAATGATTGTAAAGGAGATACTGAGCGAAAGTGTATTGACACTTGCGGAATCTAAGGAAATATTAACACCTCTGAGGACGAGTGGCGAGGGCACGAAGAAGAAAGAGGGCGAGGAAGAAGAGGTGGAGATACGTTACGAGAGGAGAAAAGCTTCTGAGCATACCGCAAAGTTCGCGAAGCTCAGCGCGGAAGACTCGCGGGTGCTGATAAACGAGTTGCTCGAACTACCGAAGATGAAAGAGCTGATAGCGATACGGATTGCTGATATTATGCCAAAGAGCCCGAATGAGGTGCGGGCGATCTATGCGAAGGAACGATTTACCCTTACCGAGGCTGACATAGAGGGCATACTCGATTGCGTTGCGAAGTATGTGTGAATGAATACTTGACTGATTGACGTTGTGTGTGGGGTAATGCTTTTTGGAGGTAAGAAGGGATGAGAGGGTATGCGTATGAGAAGCGGGGCAGGATGGAGAAGGGGCGGAGTGCTGGCAGGCAGAAGCGGCGAGAGATTTATGTCCGCGTCATCGATTTTCTACCCTATGGACATCCTGAGGACTCTCGACCGGTCTATCAGAGGAAACCTCTTGTTCAGGCTGTTGGCGAGGATCAATTCGTCTTGATAGAACTTTCACCAAAGAAGGATAAAATACCTGAAGTGTACGACCGCGTGTACATAGGCGAAGGCGAGCGAGAAGTGATAGACCACGTAACCAAGCGGTTGAGATACGAGGAACTAACGCCGACGGCAAAGGTGGAATTACCCTACGTCCTCGAGATCATCATAAAAGAGAACGAGGAACGGTTCATAAAGGCGTTTAACAACGCAAAGCCGATCACCACACGATTACATACGCTCGATTTGCTCCCGGGGATCGGGAAGAAATTGATGTGGGCGATCGTGGAAGAGCGTAAGAAAGGGGAGTTCGCCGGCTTCTTTGACCTCACCAAGCGCGTGAAAGGGCTCCATCATCCTGAAAAGATCCTCGCGAAGCGAATCGAAGATGAAATCATCGACGAAAATATCAAATACCGGCTCTTTACACCCTAAACCGCTTCTTTCTTTCGCAAACACATACGCCCAGAAACAGAGGAGAGAAGAGGGCCAATTTCCTTTTCCTTTCACTTATTCTTTACGAGCTTTTACCGCGCTATCAAAAGCGGACTGATTACTGCGTCAAGAATTAAACACACCACCGATCGTTGTTATGCATAAATCGGAACAGATGTTATGGACCTGTACGAGCACCTCGAAGTAAAAATCAGCGGAGGGTAAAAACATACGGCGGGACGTTGCAGTCACCAGCACAATCGAAGAAGGAAGGAAAGATGGCGGTGGAGGAAGTAGCAACAATTGGCGAGGCGGTGGCGTACATGATTGATTATAAGTATGATCTCATATCAGACTGTAGAGTCCCGAAATTATTTCGTCAGGAAGTTTCACCAAAACGCATGGTGAAGCTCACGGACAGAAAGATCAAATGGGCGGTTAATCAGGTAATCAACAAAGGAGAGAGTACAGCGGTGGTTGCCGCGATATATTGTGTCTCCAGACGGAGGATACAGCAACTGGCGAAGGGCTATAAGGAAACAGGAGAATAGCCAGTGCTTGATAGGAACAGAAGACCTCGGACTCCTCTGAGCGCTGAGGAGAAGCGGATAATTGAAGCAGCCTATAACGAGTCATTCTTAGGGGCCCGTTTGCTTCGGTACCACATACAGAGGTATTATAAGCGGAATATACCGCAAAATAAGATCCATCAGCATCTGCTCGAGGTAGGGCTGGCGAGATCGAACCCGAAGAAGCAGAAGAAGCGTAAACGATGCCGATACGAGCGAGAGCACAGTCTTTCGCTGGTGCACGCCGATTGGCTCGATTATGACGGGCTCCAGGTGATCGCGTTCGAGGACGATGCCTCGCGAAAGATTCTCTCAATCGGTGAATTCGCACATGCAACCGCAGACAACGCCATAGCGGCGCTTCAACGTGCGGAAGATGCTGCCGAAGCGTATCGCAGTCGTATTCACGAGGTTAATACGGATCAAGGCAGCCAGTTCTATGCAAGCGGTGGCGAGAAGAAGAGCAAAGGTGTCAACCGATTCGAACGGTATCTGAGCGTGCGAGGCATCAACCACATCCCGTCGAAGCGTAACAATCCGCAAACGAACGGTAAGATCGAGCGGTGGTTTCAGGAGTACAGAAGACACAGATGGCGGTTTGATAGCGCATATGCATTCGCAGAGTGGTACAATAACCGTATCCACGGAGCTCTTGACCTGGAATGCGGTGAAACCCCAGATGAGGCGTTTATCAGGAAATTGAGAAGCGGGAGTATCCTTGGGATGTTTCTTGTGTGGAACTAAAAGGAGGTACGTTTATGAATGTGAAAGGCCTTATGGATAGTAGGCGAAATAATATTAGGACTCAACAATCTCATATCAGAACATAATCTGTAGAGGACTTTGATTAACGTCTGGTTTTAAGAGCCTTCAAAACCATT
>JAFGHB010000043.1 GCA_016930255.1 Methanomicrobia archaeon
ATTCTGCCCGGTCTTCTTCGCATGCTCTACAAACGTATCCGCAACTCGCCCTCCTGCCTGTCCATAACCCAGTACAAATACCCGCATCTTATTCCCCCTCTATCTTTTTTTACCCACGTAATATTGCCAACTCTATTATACTATATATCAATTACTATCACTATCTTCTATATCCTTTTCTCTAATCCTTTCTACCGCCAGTCCTCATTTTCGGTAATTTGAAGATTTCAGAACGACGTTTTTGCTATACATATTCAAACGGACATCCTTCATAGCTACTCGGCTCTTCTTCATGCCCGTGCCTTTCAGGTGATTCACTGCTAATTCCTCCACCTTTCCGGTCTCGTCAGTGAAAATGATGTCCGCTACGCTCCCTATACAATCGCCGCCTGCCGTTATGACTTTCTTATCCAAAATCGACGTGGCAAACATCTTCATCGCTTTACTGCCGTTTTGCGCTATCAAATCCCGGATAAAGTATTCCCGCATCGCGATCTCTTTCATATCCTCGCCCAACAGGTCGCTAATCGCTCGTATATCCACGACATCTTCCAACGTAAGACCGAGCCGATACAAAATGGCATGCGCTAAGCACTGCGAGAAGGCAAACGGATAGATCGCGGCAAAATCACCGTGCATCCGGATCATCTCCCTATCCTCAGGATCAAAGAGATAGTCATCCACGGCTTCCTTCACTTCCCGCGTAATTACCTCTTTCACGTCCTCTAAACCGACCGAACCTTTCTCTAAACCCTTCGCTTCGCACATCTGGATCGCATACGGGACAAAATGCTCTATCGCGGCGTCTGTAACGTCCTCAAAGATGAAGTTCCACGGGAATAGTTTCGATCGTAAGTACGCGACTACCTTCTCTTTTTCCTCCTTCCCCGCTTTTTTCAACAACATCTCTCCTTTTTTTATCCCATTCCCTTCACTTTTTTAAAAACTTTAGGATCTTCTGGATGTTCAAACTCGAACTCGGAATACTTGCTCTTTTCGTCTTCCCTTCACCTTCACATGTTTCAGCATTGCAGATCTGCCAGACCCGTTCGCCAAAGTCTGTCACTTCATATTTTCCCTCGGCTTCTTTCACCAAGCCATATTCCCATGCATCGCTTACCAGATACGCTATGCTATTAACCAGCTCTTTATCATAAACATCGCTCACCAGCTCCTTATATTCTTTATCGTCGCGATGTGCAATCTCTTTCAGCTCCTTCATTCCCATGCTTCTCCCCTCTTTGAGCAGGATCCCTAATACAATAAAAGCGTACTCATTTTGTTTGAGCAACGCACAGCTGGTATCTATCGTGTTCTCCGCGCCGAGCAGCTTCTTCGCGGTCTCCTGGATTATCATGAGCACATATCCCAGGGCTTCCAAGGGGGATTGCTCGTCGGTCAAATTGACCTTTATTCCTTCCGTCGAGAGTGTAGCTACCTTGAACTGAATACTGGGCTGCGGCGTACCGAAGAAGATGTTGGTAAGTGCAGAGAAGAACTCTTCAGAAATTGGCTCGTACTCGCTATCATAGGGGAACAACCCGTCGTTAAAGAGGTCTAAATTGGGTGCTAAATCCGCGGTCAGCTCCATTATCTGTCTTTCAACGCCTTCTAACTTCATAAAGGCGCCGCTTCTATCATCCTTCTCTTTCCGGAGCCGCTTCGCTTCGGCATCTAACTGTTCCTTTAGCTTTCCTCCAATACCCTTCTCTAATAGCTTCTCTATCTCCGCTAACCTGTTTCCACCCGCTTTGTTGGCGGTTATCTCTTTCAGTCGCCAATACTCATGAGCTAATGCGTTTGCCTTTTCATTGAACTTCTCCACCATCTCTACGCTCCCATCTTCCCGAACGTTACGCTCATCTATCCGTTACTCTCTTCTTTAACTAACGCTGCTAAAATTGATTTGTATCGTATCGCCGATTCTCTATCAGCTTGTGGGTCAAGATATAGTTTATCCATTTCTCCGAGGGTCAATTATAGATTATACCTCCATTTCTATATAACTAACTAACCTTCGATAGGTGGCGCGAAATCAGAAGGTGCGGGAATACGGCAAAAAACCCATTAATAACCGCACATAGCTATTCCGTGGTTCTACTAGTGCTAGAATAGGATTTTATGATTTTTCAGGGTTCATATATGTACAAACACTAAAAAGCCCATGACTGAGAGCGTTACGATGATTCCCGCGATTATCACCCCGGCTAGGATGGCAGGAAAGGCGTAGCGGAAGCGAATGCCGAAGACAAACGCTATGGCACAGGCCGTCCACGCTCCGGTCACCGGAAGGGGGATCGCGACAAACGGTGTGAGTCCTAAGGCACCATATTTCTCCATCCGCGCGTTATAACGCCGTGTTCGCGCGAAGAGCCAAGTAAAGAAGCGTTCGAAGAGGCGGTATTTTCTCAGCCTGTTTGAAACGGGGTCGAGGAAGAGGAGTAGCGGCACTACGGGCAGCATATTCCCGATCACCGAGAGTATAAAAGCTTCTGTGTAGCTCATTCCGTAGTAAATCGCTAAGGGAATGGCACCACGCAGTTCTGCGATGGGGATCATGGCAATCACTATCACCCGGATACTCTCGGAAACCACGGCAAAACTGATGGGCATAATCCTTTGTTATATACTCCCTATTTATAAAATAAGAGCGCGATTAAGGAAGTAGGTAGGAGAGAATAAGGGAAGAGCGAGCAATGAAATTCGATCCAAAACAGATAAGAGCGGCTACGAGCAAGGATTTTGAAGCTACGTGGCTGCAGGGGGCGAGCTACGCACGTGAGCGAAGGCTGAACGAAGGCTATCCACGCTCTATGCTGCGATTACACTGTGGGAAGCCCCATCCCGTGCTTGAGACGATCCAGGCGCTGAGAGCGGCGTATCTACGGCTCGGGTTCGAGGAGACGATGAACCCCGTGATTATCGAGGCGGAGGACGTGAAGAAGCAATTTGGGAAAGAAGCGCTTGCCGTCTTGGATCGCTGTTATTATCTGGGAGGTCTGCCCCGTCCGGATATCGGGATTTCAGAGGAACGGGTGCGGCAAATGAATGCGTACTTCGGGAAGGAGCTCTCGGAGGATGAGATCGAGGAGCTCCGGCAGACTATGCACCGGTACAAGAAGGGCGAACTCGGCGGTGACGATCTGGTATACGAAGTAGCGCGGAATTTGAGTGTAGAGGACGCGAAAATGGCGAAAGTGCTCGATACCGTCTTCCCTGAGTTAAAGAGCCTCGATCCGGTTGCCTCGAGTGCGACGTTGCGAAGTCATATGACCTCCGGCTGGTTCCTGACGCTGGCGGAACTCGTGAATAAGCGGCCCTTGCCGATAAAGCTCTTCTCCGTGGATCGCTGCTTCAGACGCGAGCAGCGCGAGGACGAAATACGGCTTCGGAGTTACCATTCCGCATCCTGCGTCGTCTGCAACGAAGAGGGCGACGTGAGCATAGACGATGGCAAAGAGGTTGCAACCGGGCTGCTATCGCAATTCGGGTTCGAGAAGATCAAGTTCAGGGAGGACGAGAAGCGCTCGAAATATTACATGCCGGACACGCAGACGGAAGTTTTCTGCTACCATCCGCACCTCGGCTGGGTGGAATTGGCGACATTTGGCATTTATTCGCCCACGGCATTGGCGCAGTATGATATCCCGTATCCCGTGATGAACCTGGGGCTGGGCGTGGAGCGATTGTCAATGATCGAGCACGGGTCGGACGATGTGCGCGCGCTGGTATTCCCACAATTTCATGCGCCCCTGGAATTGAGCGACAGGGAATTGGCCGGGCAGGTAAGCGTGGAACGAACGCCACGCACGTTAGAGGGCGAGGAGATAGCGAAGAGCATCGTGCGTGTCTGCGAGGCGAACGGCGATGCGGAATCGCCCTGTGAGTTCCTCGCGTATACCGGCACGCTCTTTGATAAGACGGTTGAAGTTCGGGTGACCGAGCCGGAGGAGGACACGCGGTTGTGCGGGCCTGCCACGCAGAACGAGCTCGTTGCCGTCAAGGGTTCTATACTCGGACTACCGCGAACGAAGAAATGGGCGAAGAAGTTTGAAGAGGGCGAGACAGCGAACCTGCGGTTCGTGGATGCGTTTGCCGCGCTTGCTGCGGCGACCATAGAAGAAGCTGCGGAAACCGGAGCAATCGATACGGAAGACGTTGAAGTGAAGGTAAAGATCGTACGCAGCGGTGCGGACATCAATATAAAGATAGACGACTTAGCGATGCGTTACATCACGTCGACGGCGAAGAAGGTTGATATACGCGGCCCCGTCTTTCTGACGGTGGTGGCGAAGAAGGTCTCATAGTTTCCCGCTCAAAGACCCTCTCAATGGGATCTTTGACATCTTATCCCTATCTTCTGTCACGTGTGTATGCGACTCGTTCACTCTTTCTTTTGCAATGTATTGCACGAAAAGCACTTTGTTGAGAGATCGTTTTGAAATAGCCCCCGTTCATTCGAGATTTTAAACGCATGTCAGTAAACCAAAAAGCTTTTAACAATACCGAGCATTACTAGAAAAGTAACTGCTAGACGCATTTTGTGATCTACCTACGTCAACAATTAGGAGTTGCCAAATGATTCTGTACCCAAATCTGGCAAAAGGATCAAAAGATGGACAGATCTGGTGGAGAAGGAGGCCGAATATGACGACAGCAAAGGGTGGGCTTTTCGGGGCCAAGACACATCAAAATTCCCGGCTTCGAGCCTTGAACGTCACTGCAAGAGCCTTAATCTCTCTGGTAATAATGTTGCAGATCTTGAGGTAAAGTTAATCCGCGAGTTTGCGCGCCGCTACCATCTTTATGCGGGACGCGCACCACCAGAGAAGGGTTATACACTGGAATGGCTTTCTCTCCTCCGTCATTACGGAACACCAACGAGGTTGGTTGATTTCACGTACTCTTTCTTCATTGCCGTTTACTTCGCGCTTGAGAAAGAGGGTGAGGATGCTGTCGTCTGGGCAGTTAACGTAACTCAACTTAAAAAAGAGGCCGATAAGTGTATTGCTAGCAAGCTTTCTGAGGGTCAGAGGCTGCTCAAAGAGTACAATAAAAAAAGAGACGGAGCACCGTTCCGCGCACTCTTTATGAGACCAAACGACAGGCTTCGATTTGTATACCCTGCAAACCCGCTACGGTTGAATGAACGCCTCACAATCCAACAAGGCGTGTTCCTTGCGCCTGGAGACGTGACGGCGACATTTGAGGAGAACATGGAAGCTCTACCAAACTATTCCAAATGCCTAAAGAAGTTCGTTATTGATTCGGGATGCCGGCACGAGATCCTTCGCAAGCTCCACGAACTGGGTATCAACAGGGCAACACTTTTCCCGGGTCTGGAAGGGTTTGCTCAATCACTGTATACGAAATCGTTGATTTTGCAAAGGCTGCTACCGCAGGGTGTGGAGATGCTGGAGGAAGTATAACCGGCCAGCGTCTAACAAGATTCTTGCAGTCGACAGCTAATTGCTGCGGCTGAAAAGCACCGTTCGATACAAGATCGAAATGAGACGCACCATCTCGGCATAGCAGTCATTCCGATTTGATGCTTGCACTGCCAGCCGTCTCTGGCATAAAAGCACTTCGTGCCTTCAAGCAGCACGATTCCCGTTCAGCCTAAAGGACTTTCCTCATCACGATCGCACCTTCACCGTCCTTGTAATAGAACGGAATGAACCCGATCTCCATAAAACCCGTGCTTCTGTATAATTGCTGTGCTATGTAGTTGTTCACGCGCACTTCCAGTTGCACAAACCCAATCTGCCTTTTCCGCAGCGTATTAAACGCTGCTTTTAATAACGCCCTACCCACGCCTCTTCCCCTATACTGCGCATCAACCGCAATGGCAAATATGCGACCGTCGCCTTCCGGCGTTAAGACGAGAACGGCGAACCCTATTACCCGGTCTTCGTGCTCAGCGACTAAGAAGCCCCGCGGCCATTCCTCGTATAAGTCCAGATACAACGCGGCATCGCCTTCTAAGAACGAAACCTCCTCTATTTCCATTACTCTTCTGATATCGGGCTTCTCGAATTCCCGCAGTTTTATTGTCAGTCCTTTTGTCGTGCTCACCACAACGTCCATCTTACTGCCGCCCTTCCATCTCCATTTTTACCGTGTATTCGATGACGAGCTTCGCGATCTTCGTCATCATCTCCTCGCTCAACTCATAGTCACCGCTTACTCTCGTCCCCCGCGCTCGTTCACACCACTTCTCGATCACGTCGTGTTGGCGCTGCTCATCCACGATTGGCTGTTTCATTCGCAGTTTCTCAGCCTTTGTCTCGTTCGCATAGTACATCCTCTTCGCGAGTAAATCGGCGATGGCATCGTCTATTTCATCGATCCTCTTACGGATCTCTTCCAGTTTCGCTTCACCCGAAGGCATCTTTATTATTTTATCATAAACAATGAGGTAAAGTAAGAAAAAAAAGAGCATGATGTCCATGCAAGAAAGTGATACCGAAAGCGAAGCAGAACAAAAGCCTCCGGGTAGCCCCAGCTTGGGCTTGGGCGCGCGGAGAACGAAGAGCCCAAGTAGCAGCATGAACACGCAGCGTAATGGAGCGTCTTCGCGGTATATGAGAGTCGGTAGCGGTATAAATAGGGGGAGGGATGAGTATGCGAACGCAGATCAAGGAATGGCGCAAGAACGCCTTGAGTGCTCCTCTCAGTCATGCTTCCTCCTTTTTTCACGAGTTCTCTGATTTATTCAGACAAGCTCCTTTTTCTCTGCTTTTTTGCTCGTTCACCGGTCTGTTGGCGGGAATTGCGTTGAGTTTGATGACCGGGATGCTCCAGGCGCTTCCTGGCTTGATGATCCTTATCCCGCCGGCGATTGCCATGCGCGGCAATATTTACAGTGCGCTCGTCTCGCGATTGGGCACGTCCATGCACCTCGGGCTGTTCTCGCCGACCCTGAAACGAGGCGGGATTTTGTACCAAAATGCGTACACCTCTGTGGTGCTCACGCTCGTTCTGTCTGTTATCCTCGGCTTCTTAGCGAAAGAAGCGGCACACGTCTTTGGCATGCCACATATCGAGTATCTCTCCCTTCACGGCTTCGTACTCATCTCGGTCATTGCCGGGTTGGTCTCCGGATTCGTTCTGCTTGGCGTCGCACTCATGGTCTCAATCATCGGGTATAACAGGGGTTGGGACCTAGACAATATGTCTTCGCCGATAATCACTTCGGTAGGAGACGTAATAACCATACCCGCTTTGTTCTTTGCCGCGCTTTTATTGCTCAAGTTGCACGAACTGGATGGTCGGTGGGGTTTGGGACGCTGGTTATCCCCCGTCGCCCTGCTATCTATTTTCTTCACCGTTGCCGCGCTTTTATGGAGTGTAAAGGGTCTGAAGTCGAACGATGCAGCGGTAAAGCGTATCCTGAAAGAGAGCATCCCCATGCTGTTCATCTGCGGTGTGATCGACATTATCGCAGGAATAACGCTGGATCTGAAGTTGGAGCATTTAATTGCTCTCCCCGCGATTCTGGTACTCCTTCCGCCGTTCCTGGGCGAAAGTAACGCGTTAGGCGGCATTTTAAGTGCGCGTCTTTCCTCAATGCTTCATATTGGTACGGTGAAGCCGAAGACCCTGCCGGATAAGCGAGTCTCCGCGAATTTCGTTGTGATTTATCTTCTTTCCGCAGTATTATTCCTATTTGTCGGTCTGTTAGTATACGTGGCGAGTGTCCGTTTCGGAGTGCCCACGCCGAATTTGATTAACTTGCTAGCGATCGCGCTTTTAGGCGGTATTTTAGTTACAACCTTCCTCAATCTCGCGTCCTATTACATCGCGATTCTATCGTTTCGTTTTGGTCTGGATCCCGATAACGATACGATACCGCTTATAACCTGCTTAACAGACGTGATGGGCGTATTATGCCTCTTGTTTGCGATGTACATAATTCCCCCCTTTTAGAAAGAGCGTGGACGGGAAAGCATTATTTCTTGGTAACGCTTCTTTTTAAAAGAAAGGAAGGGTACCATGCAACTTCCGACGAAATATGGCACGGGATGCAAAAGCATAGACGAGCTGTTAGGCGGCGGGTTCGAGGCGGGCACGGTAACCCAGCTTTACGGCGAGGCGGGCAGTGGCAAGACCAATATTTGTCTCCAGATGGCGGTCGCCTGTGCGAAGAACGGGAATAGCGTAATAATTATAGATAGCGAAGGGCTCTCGCCGGAACGGTTCTTACAAATAGCTGCGGCGCACGCGAGCGAGGATGAAGCCGTAGAGCGCATAGCAGGGCGAATCATCCTGTACCAGCCGCAGAACTTCGAGCAGCAGACCTCCTGCATAAAGGAGATCGAGAAGGTAATAAAAGAGAAAGAGAGCAAAAGCGCGGTTTCTCTCGTGATTCTCGATTCCGCTACGCTGTTCTACCGATTGGAGCTGGACGACGAACGGAGCATGTATTTGAGACGCGTGCTGGCGAACCAGATAATGCAGCTCCTGGAAATCGCGCGTAAGTACGACCTCGTGGTGATCATAACGAATCAGGTCTATACGGACGTCGAGAACGGCAGATTACGGCCCTCTGGCGGCTCGGCGCTCGAGCATCTCTCGAAAGTGATCGTGCAACTGGAGAAAGTAGAAGGCACGGGTGGTAAACGGAGAGCCACGGTAATGAAGCACCGGTCTATGCCTGAGGATACCTCCTGCGCGTTCTTTATTACGGGCACGGGTGTTGAGGATAGGCCGCCGGGATGAACCAAACCAGCAGATTATAATACAGATTAAGTAATTTGTTTTGATAGAGTATCTTAATTAACGTTAACGTTAGAGATGAGGCGAGAATAAAGGGAAGACTGAGAGAAGATGAATGTGTTGGTGTATCCGCCGAATAGCTTGATCTTAGCGGACTTGGTGGAACGGAGCGGCCATGAGCCGGTGGTTTTGATGCGGGAAGTCGGCGAGCACGTAAGAGATGCGGAGATAGACGCGCCACCAATAAACATCACGGAAGAGGATTTGAAACGGGCGCTGCGGTACGTCTCAGTGGAAGAGCCAGCGGGACTGAAGGGGCGCGTGGGACTGCTTGCACCGTTACTGGAGAAAGCGGAAGCGGCGATCATACTCACCGACGCGCCGCCCACCTTCGGATGCATGGGTTGTGCCGTCGCGGACGAATTCTTCAAGTTCCTGATTCGGAAGCGAGGGATACCGACGTTAGAAGTGAAGTATGAGGGCGGCGAGCGGATGGACGAGATGGTCTCGGCGGTGATGGCTTTCTTAAAGCAGCTATCAGCGGAGCAGAAGGAAGAAGTAAAAGAAGCGTAAGATAAGCTTAGTAAAGAGAGATAAGAGAAGATAAAAATGACTGCGGTGAGAGTCGCGCAGATCTCGTGCGGGACGGAATACAGCGGTATCCAATGGTTATTGAACGACATAGCCGAGCGCCTGGGTATTGAACTGGTATTTCCCGAGATGGAACTCTCGCAGGTGGCGTCGGCGTGCGACGAGGTGGGCTTCAAGGCAGAGAGCCCCAGCCTGGATATGATGATCGCACGAGCGGTCGCTGTGTTACGTGACCCGACGATAAAAGGCGCGATACTGCTCACGTGCTTCAAATGCTCGGAAGGGACGATCGTAAAAGATCTGGTACGGCGGTTCCTCCATGAGCGGACGAACATTCCGGTGATCGTGTATTCGAACGTGGAGAAGCCGAAGGAGATCGAGCTTTACTCGCGGTTGGAAGCGCTGAGGACGTTAATAGCGCAGAAGACGCTCTTGATGCGGGAGAAGCAGGAAGGCGTCACGGTCGGCATTGATTCGGGCTCCTCGACGACGAAAGTGGTGGTGATGAAGGATAACGAGATCGTCGGGAAGGACTGGCTGCCAACGACCGATCCGATTGGAAGTACGGAGGAGGCGCTGGCGAAAGCGTTACAAGAGGCGGGCATCTCGCTAACGGACGTGGATGCGATTGGTGTGACCGGCCCCGGCCGCGACCTTGTCAGCGAGCACGTAAAAGCAGATCTCAATTTAGAGGAAGTGAGTGTGGTCTCGAAAGGCGCTGCACTGCTTGCCGAGCGGCATAAGGGCGACGCCACCGTGATCGATATCGGCGGAATGAACAATAAGCTGATGCTCATGCGTGACGGTATCGTCACGAGCTTCAGTTTGGGCGGCATCTGCGGCGGCTCGTCCGGGCGGTTCCTGGAAGTGGCCTCGCACCGATTGGACGTGGACATCTCGGAGCTGGGGCAGTTGGCGATGCAGTCAACGGCAAAGGCGCAGGATCGATTTGAGTTGCAGAGCTACTGCATGGTCTTCGGGATCCAGAGCCTGGTGGTTGCGTTAGCATCGGGCGTGACGCGTGAGGACGTCGCGGCTGCTGCGTGCCACTCGGTTGCCGAGCAGGTCTACGAGACGATGATCCAGGAGATGGAGGTGCGGCCGCCGGTGATCTTCGTTGGTGGTGTGTCGCTGGTGGAGGGCGTGAAGCGCGAATTCGAGGATATACTCGGTGTTGAGATTATCGTGCCGCCATACTCGCAGTACGCCGGGGCGGTCGGGATGGCGACGCTGGTGTCCGGGGTTTAGTCATTTTTTAACTTGTTTTTGAAGAATAGCGGAAATGAAGAAAACTCTTCATTTCGTTCTCTTCCCTAAGAGACACATAGCTGCTACAAATCCGACGAGTACAAAAAGAGCTTCGAATCCTGGGACATCTGTTTCAGATTTTTGCGTTGGAGTGATTATTGGTATCTTTTCTACTTTTTCTTGACCGGTTATGGCGAAGTTTGATAGCCCCGCTGATTCTGTTTTATAATACAAGTATACTTCATCCTCAAGTATCTTCTCAGTTGCAGGCGATGTCCATTCTCCTTCAAAAAACCTGTTCAGCTTAATAGAAGTTTCGTCAACGTTATTCTCTTCTATCCAAGATTTCCGTACTTTGAACGCAATATTAACATTGGCAATATCTTCCTCGTTTAGGTTCTCTGTTTCGATATTCAAATAACTGTATGCTATTCCCGGAGCATCTACAATTTCCCCTGGTTTGCTCTCAAGCTCCTGTATCAGGATTTTAACATCGCTGATAGTATTAATTGTTTCGATTTCAACATTTGTAACATCGGTTCTTTCAAGTACCATGGTTAACTGCTGATCTTTTAATAAATTGCCTATTCGTCGGATAACTTCCACAGACACATTTTTAGGTAACTTTCCCTCCTTCATTACCGTATCAGGATCTCTTATTTCATCTACAACTCCGTCAGCATTCCTATCAATGCTTAAGTTTGTATCCTCGGGATATTTTTGAATTTGTGTGGTCAATAAGGTATTTCCCTCTACAGGTATATCTTCATATTTCACCGATGTATAAGCATTCTCGCCCGTAGGTGTTATTGCATAATAACTCATAATACCTTCATCGGTTCCCTTAAGCTTTATAGTGTAATTATCTCTACCTGGAATCATTATTATTTTTTTATTGTCCTTTACAATAACACAGGAGCCGTTTATTTCTTCGGATATCTTACCTTCATAGTAACCAACTTGTTGTCCCTGTGGACTCGTGACTAATACATCAACAGGACTGTGAACCTCTACGACTGTTAAATCATATCCTCTTGCAATGGCTTCACTCACAAAAATTTCCGCCCATAAGAATAAAAGGGCTATGTCTGATGATCCTTCCCACATATTTTTGATTGCATCAATTACGAGTTCAGGATGGGGCGTCACTAATACCGCAAGCATATCGAAGTAAGCTTCTGCCGCTGCTTCAGGGTCATCTCTTTGAAGGGCCATGATTAGTTCACAAGCCTTGTCGTCCAGTAATTTTGCATGTTCTTCGATAAGTTCAGGACACAAAGGTGGTAGACCAAATAGGGATAATATCGCTGTTTTAATTGAATTAAGGGCCTGTTTTTCGCTTACAATAACATCAAGATCTTTGTACTCATCGTAAGGAATTGAGGTACCGTCACTCTGGATTGTTACTCCCAACGTATCTGCAAAGATAAGGGATGGTGCAGCATACTTATCGATATTAACGTGTAAATTGACAGTAGTTTCGGCACCGGGCTCAAAACTTGGGATTCTGACGTTTTTAATTTCCTCTTCCTGAAGTATCGCCATAGCGCTACCATGCTTATTTCCATCCGCTCTTACCCAAAAACTATCACTCCCTCCCCGTTTATAATAATCGCGAAAAGATAATGTCACGTCATATTGGCTTTCCTTAAACTCTATAGCATCTTCATTCTTCAGTGTTACATATATTGTTCCTACTTCGCCAAGCCTTAATAGCTCGGGTTCAATTTTGGTAATCGTTAAGCTTGATCGAACTACTGAAAACGTGACACGTTTATCATCAACAGAGACAATATAAGATCCAGGTTCACTTTTAACCACGGAGGTTGTTATCATTTTACTCTCATGTGCCTCGATGGTAACTTCCTCCTTTTTTATAATTTCACCGTTAACTTTGATATCTAAGTCCTTAGAACCTTCTGCGTCTCCTTCATTTTTAACTGCAACGGTGATTAAAACGGATTCGCCAGGATTGACACTTGAGGGGTTGGCATCCAGTTGTGTCACAATTATCTTGCTTACCGTACTGCTGCATTGTGAACATTTATCCATCAAAAGAAATGATGAAGCCTCTGCACAGGAATACGAAGTCTGGATATTATCAACAAAACATAATCCACAGAATAATGCTGAAAATGCACCCACTCCTGCAGCCGGAGTAAAACATCCGATGCTCCCAACGCCGAATGTACCTACTGAACATGCACCACCAAAAGCTGCTAAACTGGCTGTGGTTGCCAAAGATGCGCCACATGCTGTGCAAAATTCACTAATTTTAATGGTTCCCGTTATACACTGAGCGGATGATGATCCGAGTTCTTTGAGACAATCAGGGTCTGCATTACATTCTCTATTGATTACTAGCTTAGCAAGAGGCTTATCAGTCGAAAGCGTAATATAACCTTCCCCAGTGCCATCTATCTTTATATCCAGCGAGTGAGATCCTGGCTTTAAGTTCACTGAAGATGGTGTGGCCGAAATCCCGGAAATCTCAATGTTAAGTTCATCTTTGTTTTCGAGAACTACGGTTATCATTCCAAAATTGCCTTTCTCATCGGTTTTGATATCCAAAATTTTTACTTTTGAAGTTATGAGTATATCAAAAGCCGATGATTTTTCTTTATAGTCCAACCTATCTTGCAAAAGATCACCTGATTTACTCTTATACACCGCAACCCTGGCACTATATGGCCCCTCGGGCGCATTAGACGGAACGCTCCAGTAAAGCGTCTTTGTTATAGAACTTCCTTTACCTAGAGATGCGCTTGTGTAGGGTGCATCCCACAATTTTCCATTCTTATCTTTGACCGAATAACCAATATAAAAAGTATGCTGAGTATCACCCATATTCTTTACGGTTACATCAGCTTTCACTTTATCTCCGGGTTTGAACTCTCCAGAAGCTATAGAATGGGAAGTTATCTGGGCATTGATATTAATGTTAGCTACTGGAGGCACGGTAATGGTTTTCTTCTTAGAGCTCGGGAAGCTGCAGCCGGAGCAGGGATAGTTCGAGCAGGAGACCTCGTCGTGACAGTAGGTATAGCCAACGGAGCAGGCGTAGCCGCGGAACTTGATGACGTGGTCGCCGCTACTCACCGCTTTGACCTTGACCTTGACGGTCTTGGAATAGCCGGGCTCAACGTTCCCCCAGGCCCATTCGACGCCAGTCTCGCCGTCA
>JAFGHB010000044.1 GCA_016930255.1 Methanomicrobia archaeon
AATCCTCCTTTACAGAAAAAGAAAGAAAAGAGGACTCATAAAAACGAATACATCGATGTGTAACCTTTTTTGGTTTACTTAACATATAGACAAAAGGATAGTCATGTCAGAAGTGATTGGATTTTTGCAACTCTTATTCGAAAGCTTTTTTAGGTGGTGGTTTGCTGCACTCACCGGTATCGTGACGCTTCTAAGCTTTATTTTTACCCCAAGTGGAATCTATCTTAGTCGAGTGTGGGTCACTAGCTTAACGGTTGTTTGGTTAATTTTATTGTTCCTGTTTATTTCTACGATATACCAAGGATGGCAGCTTTATCGAAATCGATCAGGTTCTCCGAGGATTGTAAGTTGTAAGCGCTCAGAGGACTATAATGGTGAGTTCATATTTCTCGTCGAAGGCGTAGATATCAGTGCAAAGGGGGCAGTTGCTGAATTGAAACGTTTTGTGAACGGAGTCGAGGTTGCTTTTGCCTTGGTAGAATTTATCGATCTAAATTCGAAGGGACAATTTCAGGCTAAAATTGTCTGGATATCTCCCGGCCATTTACACGACCTTCAAACGGGCAAGTTCTCCAGCGAGGACATTATCTTAGAACCTTTAATACAATTAAGAATTCTCAATTCTCTAAAAGCTCAATAAATATCGAGGGATAAAATGAATAAAAAACCGGGGGCTTTTCTAAGCTATTCACATGTAGATAAAAATTATGCTACCAGGATCGCCAAAGATTTAAGTCAAAATGGAATTGACGTATGGTTCGATAAATGGGAGATATCTCCGGGCGATTCCTTAATTCAGAAGATTTTTTCGGAAGGCCTCGCGGATTCTGACTTTTTCTTGATACTATTGTCAGCTTCCAGTACTCAATCTAAATGGGTAACTGAGGAATTAGACGCCGCTATAGTTAATAAAATTACTGGAGTAATTCGCATCATACCGATAATAATTGAATCCTGTAATATCCCTTTGCCGTTACGAAGCCTTCGTTGGGTAGACTTGTCAAAAGATTATGATGAAGGAATCCTAACCCTCTTAAAGGCGATGCATAGGGTATCAGAAAAACCCCCTGTAGGGACTCCACCGAACTATGTTACTTCACTTAAACAAAGTGTTGGAGGACTTTCAAAAAGTGCTTCTACGATCGGATTTTTGCTACTTTCCAGGCCTCTTGATAGCACAGGTTTTGAAAAGAGTTACCACGCAAAGGTATTACAATCGATGACACCATTCCTTTCGGCTGACGACTTAAATGATGCTGTTGATGAGCTTGAGAGTTATGGCTTGGTTAAAACTATTAAAGTTTCAGGAACCGCCCCGTATAGCTTCTTTCAGATTAGTCCAACTTACGCGCTTTATTTACACTTTAAGGAAGATTTGGACTACGATCCTTATGAGGATATAAAGGCTGTTGCTTCAGCTGTGGCAGCGAAAGGTAAGTTAAATGGCGACCAAATTCAGTTTATTGTAAAATTACCCCCTGTAAGAATTAATAGAGCTGTTTCGTACCTAGAGGATTATGGTATGGTCCAAGTTTTAAAGTATTCAGGTACGGCGCCCTATAATTTTGGGCAGCTCATAGCGACTAGACATACTCGAAATTTCGTCCAAGAAAACTGTAAATGAATAGAAGATTACTAGCGCTTCTAACTTGTTATCTTCTTTAAAGATACTATCTAGCCACCACACCATTCCCCACAATCCGGCTGAAGACAATCCGATTTGCCCGTAGACTATCTTTTAGTACCGTCAACGCAGCCTTAAAGCTACGTTCATGCTGCAAGTGCAGGCAGACCTTCTCAGATTTTAACCTTCCGTAGCATTTGTAGCGAGAACTCGCGAACGAACTATTCCATTAATCAACATGAAACGTTAAGAATGGTAATGATAATCAGCGAAATGGGACACGGCCGGAAGGCGGAAAGGTGTACGACGTGCTATGGATACGGGTTGTGGGCAGTTGGTGATCCGGTACCAATGGGGCCACTAGATGCAATGGACGGCCTGCCAACACTACCCTGCCCTGAATGCGGTGCAAATGCAAATCCCGTAGAAGAGCTCCTGATGCACGCAGCCAAGAAATGACGGACGGAGGAGTATAGTCTTGGTTATATATTTTGGATCTCTTGCCTCGTCGCTATCCGCACGCCTGCCGCTTGCAGCACCTGCGCGGCTTTCTTAGGGTCACCCACGCGGAGTATCAACATCGCCTGTCGCTCGGCCTTCGCTTTGGTGTCACACAGGCGCCGGCCTTAATCCTGTTAATGTTCCTGTCATCGCACGTCTTCAGAATCAGAATCGTGATGAACGACGTCGGTAGCAATCTTTATTAAACGGAAGAGCCATTAAGGAGTGATTGTAAATGACAGAAGCTAAACGGATTCACTTCCCGGTCCTTGTGGAAAAAGACGAAGATGGCTTTTTTGTGGTCGAATGCCCGCTTCTTCAGGGATGCTATACCCAGGGCGAAACGCTCGACGAGGCGTTGAAAAACATACATGAAGTGATCGAGCTGTGCCTTGAGGAAGAGGGCCAGAAGGAAGAAATCGTCGAACAGCTTGCTGCAATCCGGGAGTTCAGTTACCATCTCGTGTCTGTGGAAGTATAGTAGATTATGAGCAAATTACCGGTTGTTTCTGGTGAGCACGCGGTCAAATGTTTCGAAAAACTCGGGTACGTCGTGGTCAGACAAAAAGGGAGTCACATCCGCATGAAACATCCATCCGACAAAAACAAAAAACCGTTAACCATTCCCAAACATAACGTTCTCGGTAAAGGGCTCTTAAGAAAACTGATACGAGACGCTGAAATAAGTGTTGAAGCATTCAATAAGCTGTTATGATGCTAGCCTAAATGGGCTGAATGCCCTTATCATTGCAGAAGGACTATATCGGTAAATGGATGCTCTGGAGTACCTGTATCGCTCTCGCTCGCTCAGTTCACTCGCGTGTTGCGAATCCTCGAAAAAACACGAAAAAGAACTCAGACGTTATGTTATATACTCTGGATCTCCTGTCTCGTCGCTATCCGCACGCCTGCCGCTTGCAGCACCTGCGCGGCTCGCTTGGTGTCATCCACGCGGAGTATCAACATCGCTCGCTCGGCCTTCGCAGTCACAAATGCATAGGCATAATCCATATTGATGTTACTGTCACCGAGTGTCTTCACTATCTTGTACAGACCACCCGGCGTATCCTGTATCTCCACCGCAAGCACGTCCGTCTCAGAGACCGTGAAGCCTTCGTCTCGGAGCACCCGGTACCCCTTCTCCGTATCATCGACCACCATCCTGATGACGCCGAAGTCACCCGCCTCCGCAATGGTCAACGCGCGCATGTTCACCTTCGCCTCTGAGAGCGTTTTCGCCACCCTGGCCATCCGACCCGGTTTATTCTCCATAAAAATGGAGATCTGTTTTATCGCTACCATCCTTCCTCTCACACCTCCCGTTTATCAATAACCCTCTGTGCCTTCCCCATCGAACGCGGGATCGTTCCCGGCTCCACCAGCTCCACCTCGGCAGATATATTCAGCACGTTCCTTAGCTCCTTGCCGACCTTCTTGCTCAGGGTCATCAGATCGCTGATCCTATCGCTGAACGTTGATTCCGTCACCTCGACCTTAACTGTCATAACATCCAGCGGGCCTTTCCGATCCACAATGATCTGATAATTCTCACCAATCTCAGGTATCCGCATGAGTACCGACTCGACCTGGCTTGGGAAGACATTTATCCCCCGCACAACGATCATATCGTCAGTTCGGCCCAGAATCCGCATGATGCGCGGATGCGTGCGGCCGCAGTCACAGGGCTCGTTGTTCAGTATGGTAAGATCACCGAGTCTGTACCTGATCAGTGGGAACGCCCATTTATCCAGCGTCGTTACCACGAGTTCGCCGCGCTCGCCGTCCGCTACCTGCTCACCCGTCTCCGGGTCCACCACCTCGATCAGGAAGAGATCAGCCCAGATGTGGATACCGTTCTGGAGATGGCACTCGGTGAAGAGCGGCCCGCTCATCTCGCTCGTGCCAAATATGTCGTACGCCTTAATGCCCGTGGCCTCCTCGATCCGCCGTCTCGTCTCGTCCGACCACGGCTCTGCGCCGAAGATGCCCGCTTTGAGCTTCGTGTCGTCTTTAATACTAATCCCCATCTTCTGTGCTACCTCGTTGATGTAAAGGAAATATGACGGCGTGCAAGCGATCGCTGTGCTCCCGAGATCCTGCATGAGTTCGATCTGACGCTCGGTATTGCCCGCACCGATGGGGAGCACCGTCGCGCCGATCTTCTCCGCACCGTAGTGAAGTCCGAGCCCGCCGGTGAAGAGCCCGTAGCCATACCCAACCTGAATCACATCACCCCGTCCTAACCCTACGGATGTGAGCGCTCGGGCCAGCGATTCGGTCCACATGTCAACATCACCCTGTGTGTACCCCACCACGGTTGGCTTCCCGGTCGTGCCGCTCGATACATGATACCGCACCAACCAATCGCCGGGAAGGCAGAACATTCCTGTGGGGTAGGTGTCACGGAGATCCTTCTTCGTTGTGAACGGAAGCTTGGTCACGTCACGCAGCTCTTTGATATCCTCAGGCTCCACGCCAGCCTCCTTGAATCGCTGCCGGTAAAAGTCAGAATGAGCATAGACAAAGCGAACAACTGACCGAAGCCGATCCTCCTGCAGTTTGTGCAGATCGCCGATTGGCATACGTTCGATGTTTGGATTCCAGTACCTAAACATAGTAATCCTCCAAAGCAACCTACGATTTTATCCTATAAAAAACATGAGGTTTTCTTGCTGTGTTGCACGATTAAACCGTAAAACCGTAGTTGTAGCAGTATCCTCTGCCAATGAGACCACATCGTAAAGTAGACCTGAGAATACTAAAGGGTACTACTATTAATTATTTAAGTAGATCGCTATACCTTATTACGTTACACAACGCAAACGTGATGCTACATGCTATCGATACGAAATGTGAGCAAACAGTTTGACGGCATCACCGCCATCAAAGACGTGAGCTTTACGATAGAGAAGGAGGAGATCGTCGGACTCGTGGGACCGAACGGCGCGGGCAAATCAACGCTCCTGAACGTCATAAGTGGGGTTTATCTACCCAGCTCGGGCTCGGTCATCTTCGATGGAACGGACATAACAAACCAGAGTCCTAACAGGGTATGTAAGCTCGGGATAGCGAAGACGTTCCAGCTCGTGCATTCTTTCCCGGAGCTCACGGCACTGCAAAACGTCCTTGTCGGAGCGGTGTTCGGCAATTCCGAGAAGATCAGCCTTAAAGAGGCAGAAGCGAAGGCAGAAGAAAAACTGGCCTATGTCGGCTACCCGCGGGAGAAGATCCGGTATCCGGTGAAGAACCTGAACGTCGTGGAACTGAAGCGGATACAGCTTGCACGCGCGCTCGCCACCGATCCGAAACTCATCCTTCTGGACGAGGTGACCACGGGCCTGAATCCTAAAGAGAGCAACGACGCGATCTCGCTGATCCAGAAGATACGAGAGTCCGGGATAACGATACTGATGGTCGAGCATGTGATGCGGATCATAATGAACGTCTCTGACCGAATTGTGGTGCTCCATCACGGCGAGAAGATAGCGGAAGGCATGCCCGAAGAGATCGCAAAGGATGAAAAGGTTATAACTTCATATCTCGGCGAAAAGAAGGACACAACATAGGTGGTGATACGAGACTATGCTTGAGATGAAAGGATTAAATGTCTCTTATGAGAGAGTCCAGGTGCTCTGGGACGTCTCCTTCAACATTGACGCGGGGGAGGTAGTCACCCTTTTGGGCTCCAATGGAGCGGGGAAGTCAACCACGGTGAAGACCATCCAGGGGCTGCTCAAGCCCGGATCCGGGAGCATTCGTTTCATGAACAAGAGCATAGATGGGCTCCCGGCATACAAGATCGTTGAGGAAGGGATTGCCCTTGTCCCGGAGGGTCGTGAGATCTTTCCAAAGATGAGCGTTCTTGAAAACCTCGTTTTGGGAGCCTACGTAGCACGGGCACGGGAGGTGCTGGCTAATAGTCTCGATTGGGTCTTTAACCTCTTTCCGAAACTTGAGGAGCGCAAGGAGCAGCTCGCAGGGACAATGAGTGGCGGCGAGCAGCAGATGCTTGCGATCGCACGCGCTCTGATGTCGAAACCAAAGCTCCTGATGCTGGACGAGCCCTCCCTCGGGTTAGCGCCGGTGATCGTATTGCAGGTCTTCGATATAATCAAGAAGCTGAAGGAGGAGGGCGTTACGGTATTGCTCGTCGAGCAGAACGTACACCACGCACTGGAGATCTCTGACAGAGCGTACATCCTGGAAAAGGGCAGGATAATCTTAGAGGGCGAAGGCTCGGATCTTCTGAATAATCATTACGTGCGAGAAGCATACTTAGGGATGTGAACGCAACCTCGATTTGAGCTTCTTTGGGAGCGAAACAAATCCTTTGGGCAGGAAGATCACGACGAGGATGAGGATCAGTCCTATAACGAGCAACCGCCCATACGTCAAGCCAATATGTGTCAAGCCCTCATCCAGGAGTGTAATGAGTATCGTCCCCAGAATCGGGCCCTCAATGGTGAACAATCCGCCAGCTATACAATAGATTATCGGCAAAAAGGAGATTTCTACGGCGTACACCTCAGGGGTTATATACCCGAAATGGTGTATCTGTAATGCACCGGCAACCCCTGTGAAGAACGCACTCACCCCGAACGCCGTCAGCTTATATTTGGTTACATTGATGCCCATCACCTTTGCCTCAAGCTCATTCTCGCGTATTGCCTCTAACGCGAGTCCCGTCTTTGACTTCATGATCAGCCAGATTACGACCACCACAACTACGGTGAAGAGCAGCATGAGATAGTACTCATACATGAGATAGTTCTGAACCGTCACCGGAATGATCTTTTTCGCGGATAGGCCATCCCAGCCGCCGGTAAGCCCCGAAAGCTCCGCGGTTATGGTATGCGCGATGACGGCAAACCCGAAGGTCACCATGGCGAGGAACCACTCCCGTAACCGAACACAGGTGAGACCGATGAGGACTCCGATAAAGGCTGCAAATAAACCACCGACCAGTATGGTAGCAAGAGGCGGAAGCCCATGGCTCTTTGCGATAATTGCGGAGACATAACCGCCGATGCCGAAAAAGGCTGCATGCCCCAGCGAACCCTGCCCTGAAAGCGTAAGGAGATTCCAGGCAGAGGCGTAGATGATAGAGACCAGCATGAGTATCAAAACCGTCAGAAGATACGTATTGAGTCCTGAGATTACGGGTATGAGACAGGCTAGAATCAGCGAACTAATTCCCAGCCACGCCTTTAGGCTCATCCTATCCAGTTTTATCCCATCCAGTTTCATCCTACTTACTCTCCTTTCTCTCCGAATATACCCGTCGGTCTGATAACGAGGACGATGATTAATATAAAGAAGGCTATCGTATCCTTCCATGCAATAAACGACATTTTGAAGCCGAGTAGCCCCGCAAAGGAGTTCATGAGTAACGGCACAACGTTCTCTGCTATACCCAGGGTCAGGCCGGCAACAATCGCCCCGGGTATGCTGCCAAGACCGCCGATGATGATAACCGCGAAGGCCTTTATTGCTGGTATGGCACCCATATACGGCGTTGCCATCTGACCGCTGATCACCCATAAGCTGCCGGCGGCTGCGGCAAATGCAGAGCCCACGGCGAAACTGAGCATGTCCATCCGCTCCACGTTAATGCCCATAAGTGCAGCGGCCTCCCTGTTCTGGCTTGTCGCACGCATCGCTCTGCCGGGTGTGGTTCGCTTCATGAACAGCTGGAACGCAATTAAGGATACAATGGTGAATATAATGATGATGATATAATCCAGAGGGAGCTTCATCGAGCCGATGGGCACCATAACGCTGCTGTACGGACTGCGAATGGATCGTGTGTCCGTCGACCATAAGAGCGCCACGAGATTCTGGAAGAGATAGATCAAACCGAGACTGAGAAAGATCTCGTTTAACTTACCGGTGCCCATAATCGGACGGAAGCCAAGCCGTTCAATACCCAGGCCGAGAACGGCAATAAGAAGCATTGCAAGCGGTATCACGAGATACGGATCAATGCTGGAATAGGTATAAATCCAGAAGGCTGCGTAAGCGCCGAGCATCAGCAGTTCCCCATGCGCGAAGTTCACGACCTTCATAACACCGAAGATCAGGTTCAGACCGATGGCTAAGAGGATATAAATGCAGCCTGCGTAGAGGCCCCATACCAAAATCTGAATCACAAGACCAAGGTCCATAGTGTTGAAAATAGCTGAGAAAATAAAAAGAGTTACGAGCCTTCAGGCCCGTACTCATCCTGCAATACAAAATCCATTCCCTTTACGCTATCTGGCACGACTGTCTTCGTTTGCGGTTCACCCGACCTTCTCGTTCGCTTCAGCTTCACCGTAAATGCCGTCATAGTCCCTCACTTATGCGTTTCCGTTTTGACTTGACTTTGACTGCCAGCCCTCGCTCGTTACTTCCGCTTTCTCAGCGCTAGATATCCCACAACAAGCAACCCTGCAATAGCACATACCGCTTCGAAGCCAGGCTCTTCAGGCTCTTCTGTTGCGGCCGTTGGTGCTGCTGCTGTAGTCTCCGGTGTAGCCACTGCAGATGTTGGTGCAGGTGTCGCTGCTTCTGCGGGTGCGCTTCCAGGCTCGTACCAAGCGGGCAGTATGAACTCTGTCTCCTGCACGCTATCAGGCCAGACGATCTTCGGTCTCGTTTCTCCTACGGAGTCGTCCCAGATCAACTGCTGCATGTAGAGTTCGAACTTGCTCTCGCGGTAATCAGGCGAAAAGGTTATCACACCGCTCTGCATTGCCTCTACAACCTGCGGCATTTCGAGTGCATCCAATGCATCCCTGACCTCTTCCTTATCCACTGTGCCGGCATTTTCAATCGCTTTCGCTGCGATATAAACGCCTTCGTAGGTCGAGGCTCCCATCATACTGGGGGGAACGCCCCATTTCGTCTCGAAATCTTCTTTGTACTGTACAACTGCGTCGTGGATATCACCTGCGGGAATGGTATAAGGACTGAATCTGCTCTCCTGTATGGAATATTCGCCCCATCGCTCCACTCCGGTGTAGTAGTCTGGATCGTCACAACACTCGACGGAGAGGTAGATGGTGTCCAACCCAACGTCTCTTCTTCCCTGAGCCACGATGAGTTTCTGCTCGTTGAGGAATGCAGCCGGGTAGACGACATCCGGGTTAGCGGCTTTTATCACCGTCAGTACGGTCCTGAAGTCCGTCTCGCTCATCTTGAACTTCTCTGCCGCGACTACTTCCATGTTGAGGTCGTATTTCTCTATCGTCTTGGTAACGCCGTCATAAACGCCGGAACCATAAGCACTGTCCTGGTAGAGAACTGCCAACCTCAGTGGCCGGTCTTCTGCAAAATCGAATCGCTCATAGATCTCCGGCTTTATTAGCTCATCGACGAAGAGGATGGTACTCTCACCGTAATCATCCGTTGTCGGGCACTGATGGAAGAAATAGCTTGTATCGATATCCGTCCGGTGCGTTATTATGGGAGAAGACGCGCCGGTGATGATGAACGGCACTTTATGCTCCGCGGCAACAACCGAATCCGCATACGTTATACCGCTCGAAAACCCGCCGATCAGGAGGTCCACCTCGTCCTCGGTGATAAGCTTCGTTACGACCTTAACACCGGTTTCCGGGCTTGTTCCCGTGTCGCCCTGGATGAGTTTAATCTGCATAGATACGCCGCTGACGTTCACCCCACCCTGAGCGTTTATCTCCTCAGCCGCCAATTCCGCAGCCTGCCGCATGTCCTGACCCGTTGTGCTCGCACCCCCGGTTAGAGGCGCGACAACGCCGATCTTAATCTCGTCCGCACCGTTCTCCGCTCCTGCCGATTGTCCAAAACTGATTGCTAGCAACAAAGAAACAACCACCATAGTGACTAAAATCTTGTACTTCATGTAATCACCCCGCATAATTCTTGATAGAAAGGCTATTTAAGCTTTTCTATATTTACCCGTACCGTGTGCATAAAAACGCGTCGTGCTCTGAGTACAGGAACGTAGAATATAACACGTTACGGATAAACAATGGAAAATCTACGCATGGTTATCCTCAATAGAATACAGCCGGACTACACCACCCATGTCTTGATTATGGGTAATAAAATAGGGAGCGTGCGACCAAAGCAGGTGCAATCACCGGCAGAGCCGGTTTTCGGAGGGCCGTAGTCGGCAACAACTGTAGAAATCGGGCCAAAACTACACGTGATTGGAATCGGCAATTCGAAACCAATCGTTCATCCGTGGGACGTTCACGGCATAGCGACGGCATGCTCACGTCCGTCGCACTTCCCGCCGCTTCACCATCACACAGACGTCATGCACGACTTTTATGCCGTTCTTTTCGCAGAACTCGATCGCCTTCGTGGATTCGGAACCGGGCTGCATCCACACCTTATCGATCCCTAACGCTTTGCATTCCTTTACGATTTTTTCGGTAACTGCGGGGGGAACGACAGTATCCACGACGTCTGGCTTTTCGGGCAGGTCGCTGAGTGACGGATAGCATTTAGCACCCAGAACTTCGTCGATATGGGAGTTCACGGGGTAAACCACATAGCCAGCCTCTTTCAGGTCTTTGTAGACTTGATGGCCGTACTTTTCAGGGTTACTGGAAACGCCGACGACGGCGAAGACGTTCTCTTTCCGAAGGAATTCCTGTATCAGATTGGTGTTCACCCCAAAATTTTCCCGATTATCGTTCTTTTGAGCTGAGCCACTTATGGGCTAAAGTCTTGATGAGAGATCTTGCTTCTGGAAAGGTCATAGGATCTTTCGGCGGCATTAATTTTTTCCCATGACGGGATTCATCTCCTATCGCATCAGGACTGTTGGCCGTATACTTGAAACGTTTGATCGTTCTCTTTGTGGTCCATTCTTCTTCTATGATGTTGTCAATGCCTCCGACATCGCTTTCAATCACTTCATAGATGCGGTAGAGATTTACCCAATCGAGATTTTTATTGAAGAGCCGAAGAACCGTCGCGACGTTTGTATCATACCGTGCAATCGCAATCCAATCTACAATCGGATCAGCTTGATGACTCTCTTGCTCTTGGACTGTGCCGTTTGCTTTCACAATAGTTGTACTTACGCTAACTCGCCCAAAACAACAGCCAGCGAATTCAATCAAATCGAAAAGCCTGCGTTTTCCATCATCAGTGATTTCAACAACAGAACCCACTTCTAGAGGTTTTCGCATTTCTAAAGCCAACCTTGCCGAACCATTAATTAGAGAGAGAATCTCGCTCGCCCGGGTTCGTACTTCATTGGCATCTTTTAGGATGTTAAAGTCTGTCGATTTCAGAATGAAGGCATTTCCTTCTTGAGTAATGCACAGTTCTGGTGAATTAAGAGACTTCGATAACTCTTCAAGATCAAAACTCTCTCCCGTGATCTCTACATACCACTCCATTGTATCATCCTATAGCATAACTACTTTCGACTGAAGCTTTTCCTCAGTATTACAACATAATATCATTTACGAGAAACATAAATAACTTACACATTTTTAGTCCGATAAAGTTTCCAAAAGAGTGGATTCCGCCGAGTAGCGTGACACCGTCAAAAAACTAGCTGCTTAAACGTATTCTTCAAAAATTGCCGATACGTTGAATCACCTACGATGATTTTAACATATTCGCGTGCTATTGCGGTGTCGTGAGCCAGCAGGGTAACAAATCGTTTCGGATCGAGCTTAACGATCTTCTGCAGAATTCGTGCGTACTTCAAGTCGCTGGTTATTGCTTCCTCTATCCTTTTACGATAATCACCGACGTCATTGTTAATGATGCAGTCCGCTGCGATTGTACCGCTCTGGATTGCATACGAGATCCCTTCGCCTAAGAACGGGTCGACCAGCCCGGCGGCATCGCCGAGCAAAAGCGCGTTCCCCTTCGCAATCTTCCCTGAAATCCCGCCCGTTGCGGGTATCCGCCAGGCGTTTAGTTTTAAATTCTCCGGTGCGTTTGTATAGCCGGAATGCTTTACAAAGGAGTTAAAGAGCCGTCTCAAATCAGAGGCGTCTGTACGTACCGCACCCGTGCCAATTGACGCATGATGACCTTTATCAAAAAACCACGCGTATCCCCACGTGACGCCACCGAAATAGAAATTGAGCGGTGCTGGTGGCGGCTCGTAGTCCATTATCGTTGATTCAATACATAACCCGACGTTATCAGCAGTCCACGTATCACGAAACCCAAGCAATGATGCAGAGGTGCCATTTACGCCATCGGCGCATAAAAGGTACGTTGCTTTAGCGCTGAAATCGTCCCCGGTTATGATGAAGTGCGCGTGCTCCTTTGTGATCGAGGTGGCCATTACATTCTGCTGTACGTCCACGCCGTTCGAAATCGCATTCTGGACAAGGGCGTAATCAAACTCAGCCCGGTCCGTCAGGTACGCCGCTTCAGTGTCGAATGATATTGTTGCTAAATTCGCAGTCGAATCGAGATCAAACGTGCCCAGTTGCATAGACGTGCAGTTTCTGAACGTCTTGAGTTCGGGTAATCGTAGATTCGCCGCGGTTAAGAGCGATAAAGCTCGTTGAGAAACCGCTCCACCACAAATCTTCGGGCGTGGAAGATGCTCCTTCTCTAGTAACAAGGTGTGAAGATCACTGTCGGCTACTCTCGCCGCTGCAGTTGCACCCGCAGGGCCTGCTCCTATTACTATTACGTCATAGCTTTTCATCAGTTCGATAACCGCTTACAATCCGCCCTTCGTAGATCACTGCCGCAATGTCGTTCCGTGTCGCTCTTCGCACCACGCCCTTGATTGGATTCCTCACATTGCTCATATTCGGTGTATCGGTTCGTATCACCACAAGATTCGCTTTTTTTCCTTCTTCTATCGAGCCTATCGATCCCGCCTCCTTCAGTACCTTCGCAGCATTGAGCGTGCACAGCTTCAGCATTTCGCGTTCGTCGATCTGAAACAGCTTCGATATGAATTCCATTTCACTGAACATGTCCGGCGCATTGAGCATGACGTTATCGGTACCGACACCTACGGTTATCCCCGTTTCGAGCATCTGCGATAATGGTGGCAACCCTGAACCGGTTATTAAATTGGACCGAATGCACACCACGGCGCCAATGTTCTTATCATGCATTACGCGGAAGTCGTGCGGCGACGCGCTGAGAAGATGCACGAGGAAATCAGGCTCTAGTTCTAGCGCGTCCGGTATGTCCTCGGCGTTCCGTTCACCGGCGTGGAGTGCGAACATCTTCTTCCTGCGTTTCGTCTCCGCGGCTAACGCTTTCACTGTTGCCAGCGGATAGTCCGCAACACTGCTGATGCCGATTCCGTCTATCACCTCAAAAAGCTCGGTAGTATCTTCGGTTTCCAGTCCACGAGCGGGTCGACCAAAAATCTTCGTGCGTAACCTATTCTGTCCTTCTGCCAGGTCAAAAGCCTCTTTCAGTGCTTTCACACCCAAAACGCCACCTTCTCGGAAATCCGCGAACAGCTGTGTCCCCGTGGCAACCATATCCTCAACGGTAGCGCGCATCGCGGAGACGAGCGTTTCATACGGCGTTTCCGCCAATATTCGATGCTTGAAACCCTCAGGGCCCACTAACTGCTCGAGCGGCATCGAATCCGGCTCTTTTATTACGGAATCGCCGATGTGCGTATGCGCATTGACGAACGCGGGAATGATAATGCCTTCTATTGCTGTTTCTACCTTCGCCTCGCCAAGCTCTTTTATCGCGCCGTTCTCGATGACGACATACCCTTCTATCGCTTCAAAATCATCGCCCGCCACGACGGTTCCGGAAAGCGTGAGTTCTCCCACCTGCATACCACACCACCTCTGCCTGCGTCAACAAGAGTTGAAAGGACTTTGTTTCGCATATACTTTGCGCTTTGAAATGTTACGAGCCGATTTGTAGCACGACTATTCGAAAGCAGGGCTATCGCTTCCGCCCGGTTCGTTCAGTCCGACGCGCGGGCACAGCGCAAATCCAATGCCACATGATACGTTCGCGGCGCAACTGAACGCACAATCCGCCGCTCGTCCAGTTCTACCCGTACTGAGTTCCCGAACACAGAAGCGATACTATCCTGCGCTCGTTTAAACGGAACGGAAAATAAAGCCGCCTCTTTCAACCCCGTAGAAACCGCATAGTAATGGATCATACGGTCTGTTCCTGTTTCTGCTCGTTCTCCTGACCCCTCCTTTCCCAAATCGAGCGCTCGTACCGCAGAGGGCAGGAACGCATGCGCTTGTTCCGGCAGCGGCATGAGCACCCGGTCTGCAACGCCCTGTAACTTCTCCGTTTCGTCTCGCGCATCGCCACGGATAGGTATCACCTGCCCTTCCACCTTGTTCAATGCCACGTTCTCCTTCATGTACTCATACGCGTACGGGTTCACATCGATGGAATAAATCTTCGTTTGGGACTGTAGCTTCGCGATGAGAATGGAGAAGCAGCCGACACCTGCGAACATGTTGATTATTGTTTCGCCCGGCGCGACGTGCTTCGCGATGCGCATTCGCTCATGTGAGAGCCGGGGTGTTAAGAAGACGTGGTCAAGGTTCGCTTTGAAGCTGCAGCCGTGCTCTTTGTACGTGGTCTCCAGGCGTTCCTCGCCCCAGATCACCTCGAGCTCCCGCGTTCTGTAACGCTCAGCGGTATGCGAATAGAGCGGAATCGCCGCGATGGTGCGCACCCGGGGATAAATCATATGAAGCGCCTCGGCGATCATCTCCCGTTGTGAATACACGTCGGGCGGAATCCGTATGACGATTATATCGCCGATGAGGTCGTACGATTTCACCAGCTTACTCCGCATCTTTTCGTCTACTACACCCTTTAACGCCTCTTTCAATTTCATACCTGCTGCTATCGGATATGCGGGAAGCGTTATAAACGATGCGGCAGTTATATACATATTTATATTATAAAACGACGACTTATTCTTAGAGCCAATGGTAGAAGAGTATTCAGGGATCCCTGATGAGATAAGGACGTTCTTTGAGGGCGATTACGGGCAAACGCTGTTAATAAAGGGCATGCCCGGAACTGGCAAGACCGCCTTTGCACTTACCTTGTTGAGCACATTAAAGGGGAATGGTGCGTATCTCTCCACGCGGGTTGATCCTGAGACGCTGTATCAGCAACACCCATGGATAAAGGACGAAATCGCCGCGGATAATATTATCGATGCCACGCAATCCGAACGTGAGCGCGCAACACGAACGCAGACAATTACGATCAAGCCACTCAAATATACGAATGTCCCTGATTTCCTTAAGGCCGTTTATATACGAACTGAAAAGATGACCAATCCCATTGTCATCATCGACTCCTGGGATGCCATCGCTTCTTATACGGGGTATTACGAGCAGAGGGAGCGCGAGAAATTAGAGCATAACCTGTGTGATTTCTCCCGAAAGACGAAAACAAAAATTATTCTACTCGTCGAGTATACCGGACAAACCGCTCTCGACTATCTTGTTGATGGCGTTATCCTTGTAGAAAGCGATCTCGTTTATGAGCGCCGCTTGAGACGGATGATCATGCAAAAATTGAGAGGATGCCAGATAACTAATCCCGTTTGCCTCTTCTCTCTTGACAATGGCATGTTTAAAGCGTTCACGGAGTTTAAAGGTGTGGCACTGGAAAGCGAGAATTCTCCCCTATCAGATCCGATTCCCGACCCTAGTGGGATGATGATTTCAACGGGAATAAGAGTCTTTGATCGGGTAATAAGTGGCTACGGCAGTTGTAATCTCTTTGAGGGCGATTACATAACGTATGATATTTTGGCACGAGCACTTTGTATCAATACCCTCAATCTTGGGAGGCACCTCGTCTTCACGTCCACGAAGCAGCATGAATTCATCACCAGGATCTTACCATACGTCAAAGAGGAGTATAGAGGTAACATTAGTATTGTAGAGGACATACAGAAGCTCAAAGCGGGGATAACGGGTGAAAAGGATGTCGTTCTTCTTACCTTAGAGGAACTCGATGATGTCGATACAGCTGTGAGTGAAGTGCTCTCCTCCATTAAGGAACAGCGCTGTGTGGCACTGTGCTTTAGCGGAGACGAAGGAGGTAAAGGGAAGGAATTGGATTCTGTTGCCTCAACGCAGATCAAAACGAAATTTATTTCGGGTATACCGTGCCTCTATGGTGAGATGCCTCGAACTGAAATTTATGCTATGGAGATGGAACCACCCGCTCAGGGAGGCTTTCCTGCGATATCGCTTACGCCGATCGTATGATCCAAACAGGTATGTTCAGCGAAACAGGTATGTTCAGCGTAGTCGTCGGCTCACTTATTCTGCTGTACGCATGCTATTCAGACCTCAAGAGCAGGAGTGTCGCGAATGAAGTGTGGCTTCTCATGATCGCGGTCGGCATACCAATTGCCCTTTACAACGTCTATCTTTCGGGTATAACATTCCTCATCCGCTTCGGGTTCTCACTGTTCTTCACGTTTTTGCTCGCCTATCTCTTCTTCTATTTGAACCTCTTTGGCGGTGCGGACGCAAAGGCACTTATAGGTATCGCCATTCTCATCCCGATAAATCCTCTTAACGCTTCGCTGATAGTTGACCCCCTCCCTTTCGCCATCACCACGCTTTTCAATGCTGCTATAATCTCTCTGATTGTACCCCCGTCTATGTTCTTTTATAATCTGAGGCATTTACGGTCCAAACGGCTCAGCGAGAATCTCAACTTGGCATTCATCGGCTACACAATGCGTATTGACGCGCTTGCAGAAGCGACGCATAAGCATGTCAGAGCACTCCATGTGTATGAAGAGGATGGAGACGCGGTTGAAGGCGATGTGAAAAGGAAGTTCGTCTTTGGCGGTCTCGATCTGGATGATGATATGGTCGAACAGCTAAAAACGTATCGCGCGCAGGGAAAGATCGACGAAGAGGTATGGGTTACCCCGGAATTACCCTATATGCTCTTTATCACCGCTGGTTTCTTTATCGCGCTCTTCTACGGTAATTTGATTCTCCTTATTCTAACCGCTCTCGTTCCACTCTGACGGCACGCACGTCCAGAGGTTCACGGTTAACTTGAACCAAACAAAATCAAATCAAAGCCGGCCTTTATTATTCTTTGGTAGAGCGAAGCAAAACGTGGTGCGCTCTCCCGGTCCGCTCTCCACCGAGATCTTGCTACCGAACTTATCCATTATCTTTTTGCATATGTTCAGTCTCGAGTTAGCGCCCGCGTAGTCATACGGGCTCAATTCTTCCGAAGCGGCGAAAATACGGCCTAGATCTTTCTCGTCAAACCCATTGCTGTTCTCGCTCACTTTGAACCGATACGCATCTTCTCGCTCGTCACAGGTGATCTCTACTCTGGGCCGCTCCACGCTCTTTGACGACAATCCATTCTCAATCAGGGTTATGAGAAGTTCTTTCATCCAGAATCGCTGCGTTGAAATGGTTGGTAACTTTCCTGCAAGTATTTCCCCCCCTTGCTCTTCGATTCGTACATAGAGATCGGAGTTTATCTCCTCGATCAGTTCATTCAGGTCAACCTGTTCAGTTTCAATGAATCGCCGTCCTAGATGGCTCAACGTGAGGAGGTCTTCGGTCAGCTCCGCGGTCCTTCCGGTTGTTTTTCGGATGCATGCAAAACATTCCCGTCCGAGCTCATCCAGACCTTCAATATAATTTGCCATGATAAGCGTAAACTCCGTTAACTCGTTCGTTGCCCGTTCCAACTCCCGCGCATAGATCTCCAGCTCCTCTTCCACTCGCTTCTGCTTCATGATATGCTTCCATTCGCGGGTCGCACGCTCCACTCGCCAGGGCAGATCTCGTAACTCATCAGGGTTCTTCCCTAAATAATCCATAACGCCCGATTTGAGCGCGTGGACGGCCAATTGCTCAGAACCAACCCCGGTAATAATGATGAGAGGGAAGCCCACTTCTTCAGCACACATCGCTCGTTTTGTAAGATCCAGAGCAGTACCATCTGGCAGGAGATAATCGGCAATGACGAGATACGGCATTTTATTCTCGGCCATCCATTGCAAAGCATCACTGATACACGGAACCCGGTGAATATCCCACACAGAACTGCTATCCTCAAATGTTCTGCGGATGAGTTCGGCATGCGATTCATCATCCTCAATCAAGAGGACCCGCCTTTTCCTGGTTTGTACTTCGGAATCACTGGAATTCATCATGATAGCTCTTCCCTTATCCATCCTTCTATTCCAATTCCGTATGCCATCCCCATTGCAGAGCACCCCGGTAATATTCATGTAAAGGTGTTCCAAGCTATATAAACATATCTCGCGTGACACTGTAGAAACCATAAATTATTTCGGCACGGGGCGTCGCCAAAGCTCTTGGTGAAGCACAGGGACAGGAAAAACAAACGGATGGTTAAACCAGCGATTACCAAGAAAGCAACAGAGAGAATACAGAGCGAATTTCATGCAGAAAACTACCAAAACTCACGCGGGTCTCCCTGCCACATAACCGCATGCTTCGCGTACTTACGTCAGGTCCCTACTCAGAGTCCTTCTCAGTAGCATACTAGTGGTCAGAGATACGCAATTGCTAGGTAGAGCGCTATGGCAAATATGAGTAACGCTAATCCTCCCATTATTCTCAATCCGGTCTCACTCATTGTATGGTAGTTACCTTGTCTTCACCATATTTAAACCTTTCAGTTTTTGACTAACGACGAATTCTGGTTTGATGCATGAACCGAGTATACCGATTTTTAGTACCCGTGAGCGCCGACGATTTGAGAACGGAGACGGCATCTCTTAAATACTAACTACCGTGTCATAATCCCCTCCGAACGTAACCGTGTCGGATGCCGAGCCGACCTCTTACCTCTTATTCTTCTTCGTTCACTTATACATGCCCCGGAACTGAATAGCCCGCATGATATCGGTTCTGGAGACAATACCCTGCATCTGCCCGTCCGCCATGACGATCAGGCGACCCAAATTTCTCATGGACATGAGTTTGAGTGCATCAAAGGCATCAGCATCCGGATGGATGGTAATCACCTCGCGCGTCATAACGTCCCCGACCCGCGTCGTACTCTGCTCCGAAGCGGGTACCTGCTGTACGTCCGAGAAGGTAATTACACCGAGTACGGGCGAATCCTGGCTTTCCTGTACCGGATACCCCATGTGCTTGGTCTCGAACATCACGCCAATTAACCGATCGAGCGTCCAATCCGGCGGCACGTAGACGACCGCCGGAGCACTTGTCATAAGGTTTCTGACCTTGACTCCTTCCAAAGTAACCGAGACGACCGTCGCTTTCTCTTCTTCCGTACCGCCAAAGTAGATGAAGAAGGCAATAAGAAGCAAGAAGAACTGGAATGTGAAGAGTCCGATGATACCCATAGCAAACGCGAAACTCTTGCCCACTGCAACTGCTCGTCTGGTTGCATCGATGTACGGCATACGTAGAGCGAATGCGGCGCGGAGTATCCGTCCGCCATCCATGGGAAATGCCGGGATGAGATTGAAGAACCCAAGTAGGATGTTGTAAAATGCGAGTATACCGATTACGATGAGTGCAGCATTCGTGATGGTGGCTTCGATCACTGTCACATCTCCTACGGTTGTCCTTCCCACCGGCCCGACGAGGTAGTAAATGGCATAGGACACAATACCAATGCCCAGACTCAGACCGGGACCCGCAGCCGAGATCTTTGCTTCCATTCGTGGCTCTCGCGGTATCTCCTCCATCTGAGACACGCCGCCGATGACGAACAGGGTTATACCCTGAATCTTCGCGCCATAACTCTGCGCGACAAAAGAGTGACTGAGCTCGTGAAAGAGGAGCGTTGCGAAAAAGAGTACCGCTGCAACGGCCCCTAGTAGATACTTGAACAGCACCGAAGTGTTCATAGCAGCAAACCCGATAGTGATGCCCAGTATGGGGAAATCGTTCGCTGCGAATAGCCAGATAACAAACAGGAGTATGATCAGGAAGGTCAAGTGCAGCTTTATCGGTATTCCACGGATACTACCTATTTGAAACGACCATTTCATGGTACCTGCTCCTTGCCATTTGATTTCAAAGCTCGTGAATATTTAAATGTTGCGGTCATACACACACATACGCTGCTAAGCTATTCACGGGTTATCGGGAACGTGTTGGCACGCCGACAGCTGCCCGACATAGACGTACTCTTCTATCCTGTTTGTTCACACGAGGAAACTCGGTTGTAAGAACGCTTCTCTGTTCGGGACACGGTAAGGACGCTCACTCGACTTTGGAATACAGTCTTCTTCGCTGATAATACGCGAATTCGTCAGGGAACGGATATGCGACATCCTCTTCCTTTTCGGTTTTTACCGGTCTCTTCTTCGCCAGGAATTTCTTGATGCCCTCGGGGCACAGATAGTAGTAATATTCCACATGTCCTGCGATCTCTTCACGTCTATCGGTGACGATCGCTCTGTTTCTGAGTTCATAGAGTATCTTCCGCACCTCTTGCAGCTTCAAACCCGTAGCTCTAGCAAGATCCAGATCGCTGACGCCCGTATCCAACCGCAAGTTAGAGATAATGCTCATCCCGCTTTCGCCCTGGTCTTGCTTAATCTTTCTGATAAGCGCAGCCTTCTCAGTTTTAGCGAGGAAATCAACGCCTTTTTCGATCTGAGAGGCTTCGATATTTTCTTTTAGCTCACGTAGATTTGCCTTCACCTTTTTAGGCAAATAAGACCGGTAATGCGGGCGGTCTTTCCTTTTCTGTATCGTTATACTCCCCACGCCTAAATCCTCGAGTACGCTCGCTACATCGTCAAAAAAGGGCTTCGATCGCGAGATAATCTCGTACGAATTCCTTGCCGGAGATCGATTTAAGTCATAGAGCATCTCGAGAACTCGGATCTGAGCGAGTGCCTTTTCGTGCTCCGGAAGCTTTTTCCAGCGCTCTTTCATTCTTTCGGGGATTCTGAATGCCCGCTTGCTGCACGGTGTGGGGATTTGATAATACTGCATTATTATCGCTCGTATGCTGAGTGGTATCCGCGTGCTTTGGAACGAGCCAAACGCAAAGTGCACTTGTTTTAAGAGCGTCTTTTTATATCCGGCGGGATGTACGACGCCGTCATTGGAACTCCGCAGGAGTAATTGAAGCGCAAGGGCATCAAAATCGGGAGAGAGTTCAATCGGGATGGTATATCTCCCCTTGTAATAAGGGGTTATTTTAATGCCGGGCGGGAGAGCGTAGCTAGCCACTGCTCTGCGCTCCTCACGATCCAAGTCTAGGCCACTACGATCAGCAATCGCAACCAGAGCCCATTGCGGAATATTGATCGATCCTTTTTCCCATTCTTTTACCGCTCGTGCGAGCGCAAAGTGATTTGGATACCACTTGCCATACGATTCCGATTGTGAGTGTGTGTGAGTGTGTATCCCCCTCTGCTCAGAAGCGCGCTCGTAGTTCGGCCAGAGATACGTTGCCATTTCCAGATCTTTCATAGCGAGCGCACGCTTTCTTCTCAGCCCCTGATGTCGCAGATCAGTTATCTTCGCAAGATCCGCGATGGTCACCTGCGTGAAATAATCGCTGTTGCTTGCCCACTGCCCCCCTTTCTTTCGGATGAACCCGTGATCATTGAGCCAGATTAACGTGTGATAAAGGGTATAGATCGGGAGGTCCGGATCGCACTCCAGCACCTCCTTCGTTTTTAATGGACATGCGGCGAGCGTTTTTAAGATCTGCCCACGCGCATGCCCGAAGATCAATTCGTATCGTGATCGTCCGAACTCTGCTTCCGCAGATTGCCAGAACTCATCAGGAAAGACGGGTACTGCAGTAGAGCCCACACTCTGTACGAACAGGGAGAAGAGTTTCCGTCGGAAGTTTTCCTCGAGTTCAAATCTGACGAACGGCGGAAATTCACGGAGGTGAATTGCTTCGTGCATCATCGCACCTTTTTTGCAGTTACTTCTTTTTTTACATTTTAAACTATAAAAAATTTTAAATCGTAGAAAATAGAAAAATTTATATACCCCTTTATACCTTCTACCTGATTATGCAAGTAAATGGCCCACGATCTGAGATTCTTAGCCTCCTAAAACGAAGCGATTCTTCTGTTGACGAATTGAGTCAGCAATTGGGAATTTCATCGACGGCAACGCGACAGCATTTGTCGATTTTGGAACGGGACGGTCTGGTACAGAGGACAGCCGTGAAGGAAAAAATCGGGAGACCAAAGATCCATTATTCACTCACGATAAAAGCGGAAGCGTATTTTCCAAAGCTCTATAATAACTTCCTGAAGTGGATCCTCGCGGACATGATCGAGCGCGAAGGGCCGGAAGCGGTACGCGCGATGCTGGGACGTTTGGGGACAAAACACGCAGCGGAGTACAAAGAGCGCGTGGGACGTGAGGGGAATGCTGAGGCAGTTGTGGCATTGATGAACGAATTGGGCTGCCTCTCCGAGCTGGAGCGGGAGAACGGTCACCTGCGAATAAAGGCGTACAATTGTTATATTTACGATGCTGCGATGGAGTTTGGCGATATTATGTGTGAATTTGCATTACACTGCATTGGCAGCCTGCTCGATAAGCAGGTGGCATTAACGAGCAGTATCGCTAAGGGCGATCGCTACTGCACCTTTGAATTTGATGGAACGTCTGTGGTTTGAATTTTAGATTAGAGGAATATGAAGATGATACTTGATGCCCGTGTGCGGCCCCCGTATAAGAGTCTTCAGAAAGTGCTCGCATCAGCACCTGGCGCCCGGCCAGCGGTCAAACGCAGTCCACTGGTAAGCGGTTACGAACGTCCAGCGTCAATGGTGCAGAAATCGCTCGAATTATTTATCGCTGAGATGGATGACGCGGGAATTGAGAAGGGGGTCCTAGTCGGCAGGCAGGCGGGGCATCGAATTGTCTCCAATGATGACATCGCCGAACTCCGTGACATGTATCCGGACAGATTTCCCGTTGCGCTCGCAGGCATTAACGGGAGCGATGTGGAAGCCGCAGTAGATGAGATTGAACGGACGATGAAGGGCATGGGATTCCAGGGGATTGCGGTCGATCCGGGTTGGTGGGTTCCGCCGCTTTACGTGGATGACAAGCGCATATATCCGATTTATGAAGAGTGTGCCGAACTCGGTGGTGTGCTGTATTTAACGTGCAGCCTGATGCAGGGCCCTGATATCTCGTACGCCGAGCCTTACCGCATCCAACGCGTTGCAAATGACTTCCCGACATTGAAGATCGTGGTGGTGCACGGTGCATTTCCCTTTACGAACGAG
The DNA here is from genome assembly GCA_016930255.1 of Methanomicrobia archaeon. Classification (NCBI taxonomy): domain Archaea; kingdom Methanobacteriati; phylum Methanobacteriota; class Methanomicrobia; species Methanomicrobia archaeon. The sequence continues at coordinate 23,334 of JAFGHB010000044.1, forward strand.
ATGCTCGGTGTTATGATTGCGAATTCTGCGCTTGGGAATTTATGGGTGCTGCCCGACTTCTTCCAGTTCATCCCCGGGTTCCCGGGCGCTCAGGAGTGGGTTGATGCAGCGAACCACTACCTGAGTGATCGGATGCTTTACGCCTCGTCGTATCCCGTGAGGCCGTTGAAGCAGAGTCTGAAGGAGTTCAGGAGGTTTTCGTACAAGCCGGAGGTGCTGGAGCAACTGTTATGGAGGAATGCGGCGGAGCTATTTGGGATGACGATGTGAAGCAGCAAACTTTTTATACACAAAAGCTCTTTATGTTGAAATTAGAGCAGATCCTCTTTGCGGCATTTCTTTAATTATAGATGGCTATGATGGATGACGAAAAACGCTATAGAGAAGTAGAGAAAAGAGAACGATTAGTCCAGACTTTTCTTATTATAGGTGGCTTTTTGGTTGCGTTTACCAGAGTAGAGTTTCAGCGTTTTGTAACCTTGATCTTTTCGATATATTTGCTCTTCGCTGTTGTATATTATGTATTCATTTCAAGAACTAGAATGTATCTAATAACCGATTTTTTTGCTTTCTTATCATCGTACTTCTATAGTTTAATAATATTACTTTTTTTCAGTTTACAGTCTACCAAAAGTCTTAGTGACTGGTATTATTACTCCTTGTTCATTTTGTTAACCGGAATTTTTACTTTTGCTCTTCTCTCTCCTGAAAGTAGTGAAAATATTGTTAACCGATTTGAGAAAATATCCAAGGAGTTGGAAGAAAAACATCCTACTATTCTTAAGATAAGTTCAGCCATTATAGCTATTCTTGTTATAGTATGGGGTATTTATCTTTATTCGATAAGACCTACATAAGATTATTCGTCTCACTGTAGGTTCCTCATTTAATTCACCTCAAACCTTTTGTGCACCGGAGAAAACAAATGACCGAACTGAACGCAGAAAAAAAAGCGGAACTGGTGGCCATCGGAACGGTGAACGTATACGAGTCGTTACTCTCAAGAATCTCCGTCTCCTCTGCGGGCCCCGGCACCGGGCTCAAATCGATCTTCTTTAGCTCCGGTGGTCATCGTGTGCGATTGGAGATTAATAAGGACTCACCGCTCAAGATGAGCAAGGCAAACGGTGATTTTATCATCTGGAAGGACGGCAAAGAGCTGGTAAGGGGCGAGATTGAGCCGATTTTCGCACACTGCCCCGAGCAGGCGTACATCACACTGAGTGAACGGTGCGTCTACGATTGCAAATTCTGCTCAGTGCCCAAACTGCAAGGTAAAATCAAGACACTGGAAGAGGTCGTTGCCATGGTGGAGCAGGCAAAGAAGACGGGCAAGTTAAAGGCGATCGCTCTCACGTCAGGCATAGTCAAATCGCCCGAAGATGAGATTGATCGCGTGATTGACGTGGTGAACGCGCTGAAGAAGTACAACGTGCCCATCGGCGTCTCGGTCCATCCGACAAAAGACTCGTCACAGCGGCTCAAAGACGCCGGGGTCGTTGAGGTGAAATACAACGTCGAGACCATGGATCGTGCGATCTTCGAGCGTAATTGTAAAGGCCGTAAAGGGCTCTCGCTTGACTTCATCCTGGACTCGTTGCGGGATGCCGTGCGGGTATTTGGCGCGAACAGGGTCTCCACGAACTTTATCATCGGGCTCGGTGAGACGGACGAGTGTGTGCGTGCGGGTGTCGAGTATCTGGCACGGATGGGTGTCATACCGATTCTTCGTCCTATAACGATACCACCACTCCGTAAGGACGAGTTAGAAGCAACGAGACCGAGCGCGGAACGGTTACTGAAACTCGCACGGATGACACGCGAGATCCTCGATAAGTACGGACTCAACGTCGAGGAGGCGCAGACGATGTGCCTCCCGTGCACCGGCTGCGATATAACGCCATACCGGGATGTCTGAATGAATTGTTCGGTTCAGAAGTCAGCCCCGTCGCTTTTGGCTAAAAAACACAGACTCACGGATAATAAATTGGGACCTGAGTATCATCCATCCGGATCTAGCTTATAACGGCAATCCCAGCCATTCAAAAACGCCGATCATCCTCAGTGCGATATAGAACATCACCGCAGTGAAAAGATAGCGTAACTGCGTAGCCGGCAGTTTGTGTGCCGTCCGTGCGCCTAGTTGTGCTACGGGAATGCTTGTAATGGCTAAACAAGCTCCAACGAGGAGATTGACATACCCGAGGGAGAACGGCGGCAGATTCGGGACGGAAAGTCCGTTTACGAGATAGCCAAGAGCGCCGCCGAAGCTCGCGAATATGATCATTGCGAGTGACGTTCCCACTGCACGGTGCATTTTGAATTTCAACCCCATTACCAGCACCGGAACGAGGATTAACCCGCCGCCAATGCCGAGCAGCCCGCTAAAAACGCCAACAGCAAACCCCAGGCCCGCCCAGACGAGCGCCCGCTCTTCTGGATTCTCGTCAACCTCGGGAAGTCTTCCCGCTAGCATTTGTAATGTGCCAATACCGACGACGAGGCCGAATACCGGCTTCAAAAGCTCTGCACTGAGAAAACGTGTGGTAATTGTGGATCCTGTAAGAGCGCCGATTATACCGCAAACGCCCAAAATGATCCCTGCTTTCCACCACACCGCTCCCTTTCGCGTGTGCGCAAAGGCACCACTGATTGCCGTTGGAAAGACAACGAGAAGACTGGAGCCGAAGGCAAGCTTAATGGCGACATCAGGTGCAATTCCCAGTGCGGTAAACAGCCAGAACATTACGGGAACCATGATAAAACTGCCGCCGACACCAAAGAGGCCCTGCCCAAATCCGACCGCTATGCCCGTCAATGCCAGAATGGTGAGTGCTGTTATAAGTTCCATGCTGTGTGCTATACTAAGTGTTTACCATTCTTATTATAGTGAGGTACTAAACTTTTAATACTTATCTTTCGTATCTTAGTTCATGTCTAAACCCGAACAGATCCCTATTCATCGATCA
>JAFGHB010000045.1 GCA_016930255.1 Methanomicrobia archaeon
TGATCGATGAATAGGGATCTGTTCGGGTTTAGACATGAACTAAGATACGAAAGATAAGTATTAAAAGTTTAGTACCTCACTATAAATGGATCGAAGGTTTTTTTGTCCCACAACTCGGTTCAAATCCCATAAAATTTAAATACTGCTAAAATCTATCTTACTGCGTACCGTAAAGTTAGCAACCTAACTAAAAGATGAGGATTATTTATTGATCTCCAAAGAGAGGTGTAAAAGAGAATGGAAGAACTGGTAATAAATGAGAATACACCTGCAGAAGAACTCGTACCGATCGCAAAAGCGGTGAACGATTTACTTGTAATACCAGTAACCATGCGGAGCAAAAATAGAAAGGGCGTTCGTGTGGAGAAGGGGAAGGTCATCGATTTTGAATACACTGGTCCGATTTTGGAACAAGCGCTCGAAGAGAATCGCGTGATACGTACGACCCCGCTTACTGGAGCGTATGCGCACGTACCGGTTGTTGTTGCTCCGATTCGGAACCGAAAAGGCGATGTTGTCGCGGCGTTAGGTGTGGTGGATGTGGTAGGAACAGTGGATTTAGGAGCCGTTTTTGCCGAGTCGCCTCATGTTCTCCACCAAATTAAGTCGCATTCGAAATATCCGTTTAAACAGGAGAGGGGATAAATGGCTATACGTACCAAAGAAGAAAAAGAGGCTATGAACGTTCGTGAGATAATGAGCCGTCCAATCATCACCGAAGATGGAGACGCGCTTATCACAGAGATAGTACGGAATATGGCGGAGCTGGGTATCGGCAGTGTGGTCATCACCTCGGAAGGTAAACCAGCGGGAATTATTACCGAGCGAGACATCGCGTTAAAAGTGCTCTTGCAGAATAAGCGCGCAGATGAGGTAAAGGCCAAGGAAGTGATGAGTTCCCCGCTGGTGACCATCGATGCGGAGACCTCAGTGGATGAAGCAAGCACGCTCGCAGCAGAGAAACGGATAAAACGGCTGCCGGTGGTTGAGAACGGTGTGCTCGTGGGCATTATAAGCGTCAGGAACATACTGACCCAGAAGCCCGAGTACGTGAAGCGATTCTATCCCAAGGTTCGCCTATTAGCAAGCGGCTGGACCCTTGACCGGCTTGAGCGCAAGTTAAGCGCCTGCGAAGTGAGCTTAGTGGGAGAAAGAGCCAAGAGCTGCGAGAGAGCACTGAAAGACGTGTATGACGAATTGGTGGAACTCGTCGAGCATTATGTTGATGATAAGGAACTCAAGGATATATTCGAGAGCCTGGAGGAACTCTATCACGCGATGGAGGGTAAAGGAGAAGGAGAGAAAGGGTTTTCGGTGGAGGAGCAGCGGCGGAAGTTAGATGAGATTTTACGGAAGTTTCGGCATACAACGTACTTGAGGAAGCAGCAAACGGTCTCGAGCTTCGTGGGGGTTTCGCGATTCGGTGATTATCGCCATATCACGACCAAAGAGCCGCGGTTACCCTATAAACGAACACGACCGTAATGTAAAGGGTAGTAGCCGACCGGAAGCGGAGGAGACTTTTGGAAGCGGCATAAGCGGTTGAGGGTTCGATAATAACGGTCAGGAACCACGATCGATCCTTTTATGGTACCGTGCTTTATTTTTTTATGAAAGACGGGGTTTATGAGGAGCATTTTTGTCTTAGAGGAGCAGACGATAGGTAAAATCGCCGCGGGTGAGGTCGTAGACCGACCGGCATCGGTCGTCAAGGAGCTACTAGAGAATTCTATAGATGCGGGAAGCAGTCGTGTAGTAGTGGAGGTGGGGAACGGTGGTCGGGATTATATCCGGGTGACGGATGATGGCCGTGGAATAAGCGAAGATGACGTGACGATTGCGTTCGAGAAGCATGCGACGAGCAAAATAAAGCTGATAGAGGATCTAACGGCCTTAAAAACACTTGGATTCCGCGGTGAGGCATTACCAAGCATAGCCGCCGTTTCGCGGATCGAGCTGAACACGAGGCATGAGCACGAGGATTTTGGCACGCATTTGACCATAGAGAGCGGCATGCTAAAAGACCAGAACAGGCTAACCCGTGGCGTTGGCACGACCATAGATGTTAAGAGCCTGTTTTACAATCTCCCTGCACGAATCGGCACGTTGAAATCGAAAGCCACTGAACTGCGGCACATCGTGGAGATCTGCATAAATTATGCGGTAATCTATCCAGAGATAAAATTCGAGCTCATTCATGATGGCAATCCGGTAATCAGCACGGTGGGTACGGGGAACATGTTAGACGCCATCGTCAATACATTCGGGAGCGGCGTTGCAAAAGAGCTTATCGAACTGAAAGAGCCGGATTCCTCCCTTAATGGTTGTATGATCCGAGGCTACATCACCAAACCAGCGGTGTCATACGGCACCAAGAAGCATTTCTTTACCTACGTAAATCGGAGGTTTGTACGAAGCGATCTTCTGGATAAAGCGATAAAACGGGGTTATATGTCTCTGTTACCGAAGCACGCATATCCTTTCGCGGTCGTTTCCCTTTCCGTCGACCCCCGCGAGGTAAACGTGAATATTCATCCGAAGAAGCATGAAATAAGCTTCTACCACGCCAATGAGGTCTTTCAATATCTCGTTGATGCTGTCTCCACCACGTTACGACACGCGGATTTGATGCCTGAGGTTGCCCAGCGAGAGGAAGGAACAGGAGCACGTGCTGGTGAACTCTTTGGATTACCGAAAGAGAAGAAAGCAGCCGCAAGTGTTCAAACAGCATTTCAGGGGGGTGTAACGGGGGCAGACGAGCTCATGGAAAAGGAATGTGGTGGTCGTGTGAATATACGCCCTGTTCCACTCTATCAGGTCCTCGACAGCTACATCATAGCACAGAGCGACGAGGACGACGTGATCATGATCGATCAACACGCGGCGGCTGAACGCATAAATTACGAGCGGCTGCTCGAGCGATATGGGGGGAAGATCGAAAAACAAGCACTTCTGAGGCCGTACATGCCTGAACTCAGTCCGCATCAGCTCTACGTGATTCGAGAGAACGAGAGCCTGCTGAGGGCTATGGGCTTCGATATCGAGCGACTGGGCGATGCGTATATTATTCGGGCGATACCCGTTGTCTTCCACAGTATGATCGATGAGGACGAGATAACCGAGATACTACTGCAATTAGTAGAGGAGCGCGGCAAGAAGGAGGAGCGACTGAAGGTCCTGTTTAGCACGGCAGCGTGCAAAGCGAGTATAAAGGCGGGTGAGAAGCAGTCGTACGAGTCGATGCGGGAACTCGTGGAGCGGTTGAAGGCCACGAAACTGCCGTATACCTGCCCGCACGGACGCCCGACGATGATTCGGCTGAGCAAGAAGGAGATAGAGAAACGGTTTAAGCGGCGGTAATAGATAGCGACGCCAACTTATTTCTACCCGCAGGTGCGTTTAGTAATAGGGAACGTGCTACGCAAGGAAGTAATCGTGGACACCAATGCACTGCTGATACCCGGCATATTCGGTATTGATATCTTTGAAGAGCTGGAGCGACTGGGCTATCTACGTGTAATCGTGCCGAAGGCGGTCGTGAACGAGCTGAACCAACTCAGGCAAAGATCAGGATTGAAGGGCAAAGAGCGAATGGCAGCAAACGTGGGCTATTCTTTACTACAGAACTATACACATACCTCTGAACAGGAACAGGAATGCGGGCCTATACGATGCACGGTTACGATCGAGGAATTCGGGGAGGAAAAAGAATGTGGCGGCGGGGAAGTGGTAGGTACGGACGAGCTAATCGCGGCGTTAGCGTTGAAACGAAAGGCGGCAGTCCTTACCAACGATGAGGAGTTGCGGACGAAATTGACGCAGGCAGGCATAGTAACGGTGTATTTGCGCGGCAGGAACAGGCTGGAGGAGAGTGATTAAGCACGAATGAAACTTTTTCGGACCCTTATTTCGTTTGAAACGGCGTTAAAAAAGGTATTATCGTATGCGAAGCGCACCGAGGTAGAAGAGATCAAATTTGATGATGCGTTTGGTCGGGTATTGGCAGAAGATGTACTATCGCCTATCAATAGCCCGCCCTTTGATCGGGCGGCGATGGATGGGTATGCAATTTGGGGTGAGGATTCTTTCGGAGCGGCGCCGCGGAATCCGGCGTATTTAAAGCTGAAGAAACTCCAGAGCAAAGGAGAGGAAGAGGTAGAGATAGAGGCGGGCGAATGCTCGCCTATAGCGACCGGGATGCCAATACCGCAGGGCAGTAACGCAGTGGTTATGCTCGAATATACGAAGGAGCGAGGCGATACAGTGGAGATTTTCAAACCAGTCACACCAGGCAAAAACGTTTCTTTTACCGGCGAGGACGTGAAGAAGGGCGAAGCGGTGCTGAAAGCGGGGAAGATACTGCGAGCGCATGACATCGGCATGCTTGCATCGCTTTTTATAAACACGGTGAAAGTCTACAAGAGAGCAAAGATTGGTATAATCCCCACGGGTGACGAACTTATGGATCCGGCGATGCATGCATCTGAGCAAAACCAAGAACAAAAGCAGCAAAAGATCGCCGATTCGAACAGCTACATGCTTGCGGCATTAACCAAAACGATTGCGGAACCGCACCGAATGAGGATCGTGCGTGACAATTACGAGGAGCTGAAAGCCGCGTTGGAGTCGTCGTTGGAAAGCGATTGTGACGGGTTATTGGTAACCGGCGGGAGTTCAGTCGGCACGAGAGATTTCCTGGCGGATGCAGTCGAGGAGCTGGGGGAGGTTATATTTCACGGCGTGGCTATCCGCCCGGGCGAACCTGTCGGTTTTGGTATAATCAATACCAAGCCGGTGTTTATCCTCCCGGGCTATCCGGTAGCGACGATTTCCGCGTTTGAATTGCTCGTTCGCCCCTTTTTGTACGGGATGCACGGCGTGACGGAAGACCGCACGAGTGTTCTTGCTACTGCACGGAAGAAGATTCCGTCGGCGGCAGGAAGGACGGATTTCGTGCGTGTGAAGCTGATTTGTACCGAGAGCGGGTATTACGTTGAGCCATTACGGGTAAGCGGCTCCGGTATCTTATCCAGCATGACGAAGTCGAACGGATTTGTCGTAATCGAGGAGAACAAGGAAGGCGTTGCGGAGGGCGAAAGAGTACTGGTAACCGAGTATTCTACACTTTAAGCAGCATTTCCTATTTTAAGCAGTATTGTCTTCCAGTGGAAGCAGACCCGAAAGATTTATATGCATACCTCTTCAACATAAGACTGCGTTTGATTCGCACTATATGGTTCGTGAATAGAACGAGAGCCTGCTCTATACGAATCCTCGCAAAAGCATCATGGAGCCAACACAACTGGAAACTGCCCTTAATGAGGGGCTGCGGGAAAGTTTGAAGGAACGATTCAAGGCGCGTAGAAGCAAAATAGAGATAATGGCAGATATCCTTTCCGTGGCGCGAGGCGGTGCACGTAAAACTGAGATCGTATATAGTGCGAACCTTAATTTCACGCGGATAGATCGATACGTGCCTTTTTTGGAAGAGCGAGGTCTGTTGGAGAATTCAGGGCCGATATACAGGACGACGAAGAAAGGCGAAGAGTTTTTACGCGAATATCAGAACATGAAGGCGCTCTTAGTCACGTGAGCGCTAAGAACTCGGCGTTGATCATCGCGGTTTTCTGAACTTCGTCGTAGGAGAGGATGTTGTATTTGGCCAAGAAGCGCAAGAGCTCATCAATTTTTTCGGTGGAAAGGTTCAGAAGCGACGCTAACTCTGATACTGAATGCTTCTGATTATCTCCTAAAATGCGAAGAAGCGCGTCGACACATATACCGCAAGAGTAACCGTTTCACTGGACGAGGATACACTTTATATGCAGGATTTAGCCTTCGATATTCTCGAAACGGGAACGCTTACGAGAACGGGTGAGTTAACCGATTTGTGCTGCGAAGGCGAGCCGCTGATTGGCGAGCTCATGAAAGTGCTCGCGACGTTCAAGAATACCGGTGCGATAGACACAAAGGCGAAATTCAGTGGTGAGGTATATAGAAATGGCAAGCTGCTGGAAACGATTGCGAGTGAAGAACTTGCAGTCCCGGTTACGGAAACGCGCACACTCACCTCATACTATAAATTTGAGGAACCTGGCACCTACAAGATAAGCGGTTATGTAATTTATGAAGGGAAACAGACGGAAACGAAAGAGGTCTTATTCGAAGTACCTGGTGGAGCTGCCACATCTGCGCATATTCCGCTCATGCCAACCATAGTTGGAATCGGCTTGGTCGTTGCACTCATCGTTATTTGTGGCGTGGTACTACTGAGACGGAGACGGTGAAGGCATCTTCATCAACAACACTCTGCACACGGAGAGACCTACAAAATGAGGGAGAGAAGAGCCGAGGTACTTTCACTGCTCGTAGCACTACTGTTACCACTCTTCTTTCCAGCACTCGCCTATGCAGAGGGTGCATCAACGAGTGCAACGGTGTTGAACACAGCGCCAGCGCTTGACAATTTGGATTTGTCGCCCGATGATAATCCCGAGAGCCCTGGCGTTCAGGTAATAACTCTTAATCCAAGTACGAATAAAACGGTTACAATCGTTGTCACGGCGAGTGATGATAACGGCTGGGATGACGTAACCACGGTTACTGCAGCGATTATGGGTCCCAGTGTTATTGCAGAGAGCCTACTGAACTTGAGGTTCGATAGCGCCATCAACATAACTACCGCTCGTTACAACGGCTCGTTTAACCTCTCCGAACACTCTGAAGGAGAGTATATTGTCACGGTTACAGCAACGGATGCCAACGGATTGAACGACTCAATTTCAACAAATTTCACCTATTGTTATAGTAGGCTAGTATACGCGCTATGGGCTAACAGCACCAAACAGAGACGTGCAATTCATCTGGTTGGTGGCAGGAATCTGATAATTGGCGCTGTCCATTCGAACAATGATATTGGAGTGAGTGGCTGGAGGAATATGATACTTGGAGCGACAGAGTATATTTCCTCTTTCTTCGTGTATGGATACATGAATATTTTCATCCCACCACCAACACAAGTCTCTCCCAGACCAATGCCCATCCACTACAATAGCATAGACTATGCACCGGGCGGATCAGAGGCAAGAGCTGCCGAAGTGGAAGGTAAGTATCATTACATCCGCGAAAACTTCCGGGTTTCAAGGTCGGATGTGGTACTTGATGGGTTGTATTACGTTGACGGGAAGGTTAGACTCAATGGAAATAGGATCAGTGGAGTATTCACCATTGTGGCTGAGAGAGATATTGATATTAGTGGTTCGGGGCACAATTGCTCAGCATATTCGTCTAACTCGCTCTTCTTGGCGGGTAACAATATCAGGCTATCTGGGAGTAAGAACTGTTACCACGGGATCATCTACACCGAGGAGGGGGAGATCACGCTGTCCGGATCTAAAAATACATTAAATGGCGGGCTCTTTGGTGACACCGTAAAGCTTTTCGGTTCAAAATTGAAGATAACTGCATTCAGCTCTACAGATACGGATATTTAGCCCGACGCGAGTTTTTAAGAGCGTAAATACTGTATTATAGTTACCTTTTATCGATAAGAAGCTATTAGATGTTTAGCTAACCAGATTTTGTGTAATATAAATCTTTGTACGATAAAAACTCAACTGTTTCTTCAGGATAGGACGTTCAAACCTCAGATGGGGCAAAATGCCCTTAAAAGTTCTTAAAAACGTATAGCTGGATATGAACAGTAGGGATGAGCATCAATCTTTTTTCCGGTTGCTTGCAGTCGTTTGGAGTAAAGGATATGAATGACGATGATTGATAACGTCCACCTTTCTACGAAGTACACCAAAAGAATAAAACCACAGCAAGCAAAGCTTAAATAGATGTTTATGTGAGCTATTTAATAAGCCCGCTGTTCTGTTATAGCGTATAACCAGCGAGGAAAAATGTGTGGCATTATCAGATATGTAGGACGAAGAAAGGCGTTTCCAATTCTTATGGGTGGCTTGGAGAACCATGAGCATATTTAAAGCGTACGACATCAGAGGCATCTATCCGTCAGAGATCGATGAGCATGTGGCGTTCCGGATAGGAGCGGCATTTGGGACTCTTAACCCCGGTAGGATCGCTGTAGGATGCGATACGCGATTGAGTAGCCCACAATTGAAAGATTCGTTTATTAACGGGGTTTGCTCAACCGGCTCAGATGTTCTGAACATCGGTGTGGTTACTACGCCCGCGGTGGTCTTTGCAGTCCGGCATTACAACTGTGATGGCGGCGTAAACGTCACCGCCTCACACAATCCCAAGGAGTATAACGGCTTCAAGCTGTTCGATAACGAGGCTATGCCAATAAGCTACGAATCTGGAATAGGGGCGCTAAGGGCACAATTCGAGCGCGAGAATTACCGTAAAGGCAACGGCACTTCTACAACCCGTGCAATCCAAGAAGATTATAGTAACTTTATCATGGCCAACACGAAGCTGGGGACTTGGTTATCAATCGTTATAGATGCTTCTAATGGCGCTGCAGGCCTGTACGCGCCCGAAATTTATCGGCAATTAGGTATGACGGTCTATGAGTTGAACTGCATGCCGGATGGTAATTTCCCTGGTCATGCACCTGATCCCACAAAGGCGGAAAATTTGCTCGAGGTTCAAACCAAAGTAAAAGAGGTCGGCGCGGATCTCGGTATTGTTTACGATGGCGATGGCGACCGATTGGCAGTTATTGACGCGGACGGTAATATAATAGAATCGAGAAGAATCTTCTCCCTATTGGCCCAGCAGGTACTGGACGAGAAGCCCGGAGCGAAGATCGTCCACGATGCACTCATGTCAGACATGGCGATTGAAACGATAAAACGATACGGCGGCCAGGCAGTTCCCTGCAGAGTCGGCCACACGTATATAGCACAGAAGATGAAGGAAGAAGCAGCGGAACTCGGTGGCGAACTCTCCGGGCATTATTACTTTAAAGAAGCGTTTTTTGCGGATGATGCGATACTTGCAAGCCTTAAAGTTGCTGCGCTCATTTCGCAGGGTGGGAAACGGTTGTCAGAGCTTGTAAGCGATTTCCCAGAGTACCTCTCTGAGAACATTCGTATTCCCGTGAAAGAATCCAAGAAGTTTTCGTTTATCAAACAGTTGAAGGCAGATTTGGAAAGCGACGGGTACGTACTGGATTGCCTTGACGGCGTTAAAGTCGTGTTTGACACGGGCTGGGCGCTTTTCCGTGCTTCTAATACCGAGCCGAGGATATCTATCGCGTACGAATCGAGGAATGAGACGGAGTTTTATAGAATAAAAGACTTTGTACAGTCGATCATCGAGAAAGTACCTCAATAAGAATGAAAGGGATCATACTTGCCGCGGGAAAGGGTGTGCGATTACGTAGTGCCGTCGTTACGCGGATGGGCTTAGTATTGAACTACACGCCGTTCGGAATTCGCTTATCGCCTGCTCTCGTCTCGCTGTCGGTATTCACGATTGCACTTGCGGTAGGCACTTGTCTTAGGAGATGCAGAGTTCTGGAAGAGAGCGGGTTCGAGGTCGATTTCGGCATTACGTTCAGAAAATTTAAGGAATCATTGAAAGCTGCGGATGCAAAGCTTAATCTTGATCGCATATTGTCGGTTATCCTTGTTATTGTAATCGTGCTCGCGATCTCCATGGTCGTGTATGTAATCGTAACGCCGAAGCAGGGCGAGAGATTCACCGAATTTTACATCCTCGGCCCCGGCGGTAAAGCAGACGACTATCCTACCACTTTGCACGTCGGAGAAGAGGGTGAAGTAATCATCGGCGTGGTGAATCATGAATACGCTAACGTCACGTATCAGTTGGACATAAGGCTGGAGGACGAAGTCCTCAGTGAAGAGCGCATCGAGCTTGTGCATAACGAGACGTGGGAGTGTCCATTTACATTTAAAGCATCGAGAGAAGGCGAAGATCAGAAGTTAGAGTTCCTGTTGTTTAAAGAGGGCGTTTACGAGACAGAACCGTATCGTTCGCTTCATCTGTGGCTGGATGTGAAAAATGAATCGTCCTAACGCCTTCTCTTCAACAGTACAACGAGGAAAGAGCCAATAATAATTGCGAGCGTTTCTTTTGCGTCGAGGGTTGGAATAAGGGGGTTCGACGGCTCGGATTCTGCTCCTCCTCCTTCTTCGCTTATTATCGTGAAATAACCAGTCACAATATTGAAATCCTCGTTTTCTTTTAACCCTTGCCCCACATTATCCGTGAGTTCTGTCACTTCCAACCGCAACTCACTCCGCTCATTCGTCTTTCCCACCGCTTTCACCTGTATCTCCGCGAATACGACGTCACCCTTCAGACCTTCCGCACCGGTTTGATACCCTACCATTCGTACCTCGCCCTTCTCTAGGTTTGATATGAACTCATCGAACTCGCTGCTTTCTGCACTGAGTACTTTCACTATCTTTGGATCGTAGGAAAAATTGATGAGTGCGGAACTGAGCCCCTCTCCGCCGACTCCTTCTAACTGTACCGTGATAGTGGCAAGCGCACCTTTTTCGACCGCGAGATCACCAACTCGAACGGTTACGATTCCCGGTTCCTCGGGTTGAGACGGTGATGGTGAAGGGCTTGGAGTGCCAGTCACATTGGGAGAGGGTGTCGGCGAAGGAGACGGCGATGGCGTGGGCGTGGTTACGGACCCTCCGGACCCTCCGTTTCCACCGGAGCTACCACCAGACGATTTAACGGTAAACGAGCCACTTACTGCATCTGCTGATACGGGAACTCCGGCATTGTTCTTTAACGTCTCTCTATCGAGGTTCAAAGACGAGCTTCCAGACCCTGCTCCCTTTATTGTTACATCCGCGATCTTTATAGTCCCGGTGAGGCCGCTTTCGCCCGTTTGATAAACGACTATAGTCGTTTTCCCCAGAGCATTATCAGCGTTGTAAACGGCGGCATTAAAATCACTGTTATCCACGAAAGTCACCTGAGCAACCGCGTTGTTGTACGACAGGACGATCGTTGCACAACTTATCTCTTCCGCTGCATTTTCAATCATGAGCGGAAGTGTAACGCTCTCGCCCACATTGACCGTCGCACTCCCAATAGAGACGGATGTCGCTGCAGCGGAAACTGTTGACATATACAGTATGGACACCACTATTGCAGCGATCGAAATAGCAACAAATTGCGATCTATTCTCCAGCCGTTGTTCTCGTTTCATTTCTCTTCACTCACTCCCTCGATCATTGTTACTTGTCTCTTTGACAGACGTAAATATTCGTATGTAAAATTATCTCACGGCTCATCATGAAGCCACACTTATAATCAATCACTTCAACTCCTCATAGCCCGCTATGCCTGCAACGTGTCGTGCGAGATACACGCAATCGTACGCATCCACGATTCCATCGCCGTTAACCTCTGAGGCACCCGCCTTTAAGTCATAGCCCGCTATGCCTGCAATCCCCTTCGCTATGTACTCACTATCAGCGCTATCAACTATTCGATCCGCAGTAACATCGCCGTTCATGCCGATGTAGAAGAAGCCGTCAATCACCTCGGCATCGATTGTCTTAAACCCGCTATCCGAAAGTGACTCAACACCAATAGTGAGATCGCTGATTTCGCCATAACTTCCACTCGGTGCTATAGTGAGATCAGCGAGTTTGATATTGCCGGTCAATCCACTCCCGGTCGTATACACACCATACGCACCTACTTTTACCCAGCCTTCGTCTGCACGTTCTACGTTCGCGATAAAACTCGGCAGATCTCCTTTCTTGGCATTGGTAATAAGGATGACAGAAGGATCAAAAGTAATTTTAACACCCGCCGTGGCGAGATCGGTAACATCATTGATCATAAGCGACGTAGTGACCTCTGATTCTGAGAATATATCGCCTATGGTAACTGTCGTGGCAGAGCCTGTAAGTATGGCACAAAGAATAAAAAAAAGTGATAAGATTGGTACTGCTATCCGACTCATCTTCTCTTTACTGCTACCGCCAGTACCATAGCCAGCAAACCGATTAACGCAATCATTCCGAAGGTGTTGTACGCTGGTACCCCCTGTACTATGCAAACCGAACCGTTAATAAACTCATGCTCTGGATAGATCGTTCCATGTCCTTGGACTACATAGCCTTCAAGATTTAATGGCGTGCATTCTCCAGGGTTTCCTATTGCTTTTACGGTCACCTCAGCAAATGTTATCGGTGGTTGTAAGTTTGCTGCACCATTCTGAGTTCCAATCATCCTCACCTTCCCGTCAACGAGGGTATAATTAAAGTAATCGAAGCCACTGACGTTAACAACTGCCATGATCTGTACAACTGTTGGGTCGTAGGTAAGGTTTATCAGTGCAGCGCTTGCGTTTTCGGGGGCCTCGGTTATCATGATAGGAATAGTAGCTGAGGTTTGGGGCGCTAACGTGATACTATCGATAGACACAGTCGCTGAGGGTACTGGTTGTGCACCCACGGGTACGGTGGTTGCTATAACTAGCAGTGATAACGCCGTTACCAATACCAAACCTATTCTTATCCTTTTAGTCTTCATTTTTCTTTTTCATCTCCTTAAGGAATGCAACCAGCACAGGGAATGCCGTGCATACCTATAAGGTGTTCTGCCAAACACCGTGCGTCCTCTAAAGTGACCAGAGAGCAATCCGGGGCTAAACCTGCAGCGGCACCGGGAGCTATAGTATTGTTATCATATCCCGGTACTCCACCCCAATAGCGCGCTATAGCTACACAATCATACGCGTTTCGCTGCCCATCTTTGCTTGCATCTCCCAAAATGAATAAGTTCAGGTAATCGCTTGAAGAATTTACACCATCTGTGGCAGTTATGGTGAAGTTACAGATGGGAATACCCTGCGTATTAATATCGAGTGTGAAATTACCGTTTGCATCAGTGTCAACTTCAAGTTCCGCTGATGTGGTCATCGTACAATTCTCTTCGTTCCCAACCGCGTCCCCAACAACATCTATGCTATAGGTACCCGCTAAAAATGGAGGTATTTCCCCGCTGCTTACATTTGAGGTAAAAGAGGGATCGCCAGTATATATAAACGTGAAGAAGCTCGTCGTGTCTGGGTTTACTTCCCACCATTTCAGCCACTTTATGTACATTGTCACGTTGTCCTCAACTTTCCGTACACTCAATTTAAAACTTGTATTTGCAGGGATTTCAAAATCATTCATAGTGCACTGGCATTTACCGTCAGATACCGGCTTATAGCAGGTAACGATAGTACGCACGGTAACCGACCCATCTGGCGCAAATCCCGTCCCGTTTATGGTCACAAAGACATTGGGGCCCGGTGTTATATCGTTGGGCTCGATCGTGAGCTCGGCAGCCAACGCCAGCGGTGCTGAACTCACAAATGCGACTAACACCATCGCGGTGATGATCATCCCTTTCGCGTTCATCGCTTTTTTATGGCCTTTCTTCTTGCTCGTCATTTATAGTACCTCCATCACCTTTATAACAACAATCAGTGCGAAACAGAAAAGCAGCGGATATATCGCCGCACTGAGGCTTGTAGCGAGCGATTTCGCCTTTACCGTTCTATCCCCAAAGGTGCCTTCCGCTTCTTCCGCCCTTCCGCTTCCACCTTCGCCTTCTTCGCTATAGGCGCTAAGTAACTCCTTAGCAATGAGCAGTACGATAAGGATTACCACGCCGAGAGCGCCGAAAACGGCGCCAGAAGAGACGCCGACTGCGGTCGCCGTGGTCGTTGTAGTCGTCGTGGTGGTTATTGAAGTTAACATATTGCTATCGTTTATACTAAGGGGGTATATAAGCTTTTCGGTTTTCGTTTACGAAAAAAGTATGTTTTAAAACCAAGATTATCTCAATAGCGGAGTATATTTCCAGGAAAATCGCCCTCTTTTTCGATTCGACGGTTGATGAGACTGCTTTTGTGCTCGGTGCGCTTGATTCCTGCAGGAGCAATAAGGAAAAAGGCACCTTTAATTTATCACGCGGCGCTATGTAAGAAGAAGAGAGAGTGTGGTCAGAACCGTGTCGAACGGCGGAAAAGAGATTGGTAAAGGTAGTAAAGCAGCTTTCCATCGCCGCGTTCTCATCGCCCTGCTGTACGTAATCTTCGTGGCGCTTGCAGAGTCGCTGACAGCGTGTGCTGCGAAGTACGGCATCGCGTTTCATGCCCTTATCCTCTTTGCATTGCTCGTCCACTCGTCGCTAATCTTAACAGCCGATCCTGAGTTCTCGAAGTTGCTGATAGCGCTCATTATCGCACCGCTCATCCGCATCCTCAGCCTTGCTATGCCCGTTGCACAGTTCAGCTATATCGCATGGTTCTCTATAATCAGTATTCCGGTTTACCTCGCGATATTCACGTGCGTCTACCTACAGCGAATAAAGCCGCAGGATATCGCACTCGCGCTTCCGCAGCAAAAGCATCTGCCGCTTGAATTCGCCACGATTCTCTTCGCGGTGCCGTTTGGCATACTGGAATATTACGTATTAAAACCCGGGATATTGGTCGAGCCACGCCTTGAAGCTTTAATTGTGCCGGTGCTCATTATGGTCGTCTGCACGGGGTTTCTCGAAGAATTAGCATTTCGCGGGTTGATGCAGTACCACGCGACGAGGACGATGGGGTTCTCGGGCATTATTTTTATCTCAGTCCTTTTCGGGTTACTGCATATCGGTAACCTCTCCATCTTTGATGTCATTCTGGCGGGCAGCGTGGGCTTCGTTTATTCGTTAGTGGTGCGGAAAACGGGCTCGCTCTACGGTGTGAGTGTATCGCACGGTATTATAAACACTATCTTGTTCCTGATCGCACCCGCCTATCTTTAGGTCCTTGCTTGTAGTGTGTCGGAGGGGTTGGTTGGTGGTGTGGTGCGCGTTGCAAAGATGTTAGCTGCAGCGATCTGGCCCCTCCACGTTCCGGCGTCATTTACGTAACCTTCTGTACGACATCGCTCGCAGTTCGGGATAGAAGATGACCGCTAAAGGTGCGAGGAAGAGCATGACGAGGACTCCTTTCTGGATTGCAGACCCAGAAGCGAGCGAGGTAAAGAGCGTGGGCTCCGCTCGCTGTACTTCAAACATGCAGGGGACGGTATCGCCCATGAACTCTTTGGATATATTGAGGACGCCCTCATACGAGCCCTCGATCGGTGCGAGGGTGGAGACACGGATCATAGTAACGGTATCTGACGTGAAGGGGCGATCTTTCACGTAATAGTAGAGCACGACCCTCCGTTCCGTGATCTTTCCATCGTCTTCCGCCTCTTTTACGACCACGAGCTTCTTTATCGATAGAGCTACATTCCGCGTCACGTTCTTTTCAGAAAGCCACGGGTCTTCCGCCCAACTCACGTTCTGTACGAGTATCAGCTCATTCCCCTCCTCTTCTATGGTATAGCCTAACGCAGGATAACAGACGATGGGCGGGTGGAAGCTCGAGCGGTTCGTGGACTGCAGAATGAGGAAAAATACGGGCTGATATATCTTCGGATGCGAATAGGCGCGCATGAGTATTACGTCCGCATTCAGGCTTTCCGTAATTCCCGTCGTCTCGTAATCGGAAGCAGTCCAATCGTCGATTTGCTTTGGAAACGCCCGCATGTGCTCGTTGTTGCCAAAATCCATCCGTGTCCGAACACGTAACTCGTCGCCGGTGGCGTGCGAGAGTTCGGTACCGATCGTAGTGACAGATTTGGCGAGGATCATGGACGGTGTAGAAAAGAGGATGATAATCACGAACGCAAGCATAAGCAGCCCGATAATCTTCGAATAATCCTCAAAGAATTGCTGCATTTTACTTACTCATTCACCTCCCCGCAATCGAACATCTCATAAGTATACTGATAAGAATCAGGCATATAAATGCGAGGATGAAGAGGAGCGGGCTGAAGAGTGTGTGGTAGAAACCGCTGGCTGTCTCCGCACCGTACGCATTTGCGATCAAGAGCAGCGAAGTAACCCTGATAACGTTCGCGAGGATCGCGATAGGAACCGCAAGGCAGAGTAGCGCGGCCTTTTTGTATAACGGACAGTTGAGCAGGTAGATAAAGAGCGTGGCCAGTGCGAGCAGAGAGATGAGCGAGTACATACCGCTGCACGGTAACCCGACGGTGAACGACGCATCGGTGAGGTGGATCTCAGCGCCCACCCGTGTGACAGGAATGCCCAGGAGTTCGAGCAGTGCGGTTGGGTAGCGCGCTGCGACCGTTTGCATCGTGTGCGCGACGATATTCAGGAAGACCAGAGGGAGGGGTATAGCGAAGATGAGGAATGCGACGGGGAAGAGGAAAGCGCGCATCAGAGGCTTACCGTAGAGATAAAGGATGAGCCCGCTTGTGACGAACAGAAATGAGAGCGCAGTTAAAAGCGGAAAGATCGTAACGAAGCCGATAACGTAAAGGATGAGCCCAAAGGCGAAGACGAAGAGTCCCCTTGTGTACGGCTCTGGTTTGGGGTCGTTTTGGCTGTTAGCAGTATGAAGAGCTCGCCACGCAATGAAGCAGGAGACAAGCACGATCAGGAAACCATGCGAGTAATATGGGTCTGTAAGCCACGTATTAACGAGCCAGTGAAATGTACGAAAATATAAAAGTGCTACGAGGAGCGCTATAGCAAGAGCGCCTTTCGGTAGTTTCATTTCATATACTCTTTCTCTTAATCGCCGGTCTATTTATTGGTTGTACCTCCACACTAAACTTTTAAGAGGATTTTGAAAAAACACTGACGGAACGGTGTAGTTATATTCATGAGAAACTTTTTGTTTTTGCATATCTTCTATTATAGCCCAAACAGCTTCTGTAGCCGCTTGTCCACCTCAGCCACCATATTGGATGACAACTCTCCCACCTCACGCTGAATCAGGGAGGTGGTCACGGTCATCAGACGATGTAAACGGAGCGTAGATGAGACCTTTAATCCGGTTAACGCGAAATCCACCTGATTTGCATCCAGTACCAGATCGGTCTCTAACAGATCCTGTGGAATTCTGCTGGTGATAAATGCAAGAACGACATGATGATGAAGTCCAATAGGCTCCGTCAGACAGACTGCCGGTCGCACTTTCGCTGCCGATAGGTCGTCGAACGGAAAAGGAAGCAGGACAACTTTACCCTTTATCATTGCTGAAAAGGCTTCCCATCTGTTGGCCTGTAGATGTCTTCAACCTCATCCTTCAAGAACTCAAAAGCAGGATTAGCAGCAGCAGCTCGTAGCCACTCCTTTTCATCTATGTCTCTATCTTGTTCACATGGGAATAGAACGATTACACGGACACGGGTAGGACCGGTAATCGGTAATGGCTCATCAATGTGAAGCTGGCTTTTTTTGTCAACCGTTCCCAGTACACCAATAGCCTTCGTTTTAATTCCCATCTCTTACTTAACACCACCTCTTATTCTCTCTACACTCTATCAGCATCTTAATCAATAATAACAACTTATGAAATAATAAAACAATCACTATCTATCAAAACAAAAAACCGAAAAGAGGAGCTTTCTTTGTGAGGAAAGGCCTTCTTTAGCTATTCTTCCTTCTTTTTCCTTCTGCTGTACGTCACGTAGCCCACGAGCGCGAGCACGCCCGTGCTCGTGAGCACGAGCGTTGACTGCTCAGGCACAGGTAGCACTATCAATTCTTCAATGGAGCGCGGTATAAGGGTGATTGTGGAGACGTTTTGTACTGGTGACGATGGATATAAGATGTCACCCCGGAGCAGGGTCCCGTAACTCCCCTCGACCCAGGCCACCACCGTGGTTGCGTTCGCATCGGTCCCCGTGAAGTTAACCTGAAACTGACCGGAATCGTTGGTGGTTCCGTTGTCAGGGTCTAGGGTTCCATTCCCTTCTGTAATAGCGAACTTAACGGTAACCCCCTGTATACGAGCATCATCCTGATCGTAAACAGTCGCCGTTAAATTAACGGTTTGATTCTGGAGCACGTACTCCTCCGAAGCATTTAATTCGATTCTCGTGGGGAACTTGAAGGTACTTGCATTTGCTTTGGTATCGTTAATGACCTCAAAGGCGCGATCTCTTACTAGTGCAGAGCCGTTTTCCAATCGTCCATCATACCAATCGGTCTTCGGATCTGTCATGAACTGATATTTCTGGCTTGTGTTAGAGGCATTAAAAAGTCCGTAGGGCTCTGAAGTGAAGTACCATATCGCTGCTTGGATGGCTGCAGACTCGTTGTCTTTGTCAGTAACTTCTGGACTGGAATAATTGTACGTATAGAGAATATAATTTATCGCAGTCCAGTTAACACTTTGATTGCCCTCAGCGAGAGAGCCGTTGACGGTCAGGGTATCATTTATACTTATCGCGGTATATATGTCTATGCAGTACGCATCGTAGATTGTCCCCGACAGGTTCACTTTAAAAATCTTCGCGTCTATTGGACCAGGATAGTAATGGAAGTAGACAGCTGAACCATTTCCGGTACCCACATAAGTTGCATTTTGCGGCTGGGGTGGTGGCAGGGCCCAGACGGCTTGCGGTACTATCCCCGTCACGGCGAGAATAATCACGCCGAGCAGGCCAAGGAATAGCAATTTGTTTCTTCTTAGCGTCATCACTATGTCAGCACCTCGCTCTTCTGTGTGGACATCTTTTCTTGCCCCATCTAATTTTTATGTGTATATCCTTTTGGCACCATCGCGAAAAATTGGGAAGCCCTTAAAAAAGAGGGCTTACCCACTTTTGGACTCTTGCATGGTCAGGTCAGTCACGATGTGGCGCGCACAGAAGGCCATTGTTGTACGCATCGAGCAATCGGTACAGTCGCTCACCTTGCCTCCAAGCCGTGCTCCTCGCCTGCACGATATATCTATCTTCAAAAGAACCATATCGTGCCATCCACCTGTCTGCGGCCTCAATAGTGCTTTTGATGCACGAATCATCGTTGCCGATGAGTACGTTCAACTTGGCAGCAACCAATGCCCGGAACATGGTGTAGGTCTTGTCACGCTCCTCGGGGCTACTCATGAGCGCGATCGCCTGAGCTTTCGTATAGGTCTTCCCGCCTATGGTGATGGTGTCCACCGGCCATGCTTCCGGATGGTTCTTCCAGTAGCCCGGAGTACCCGTGCCAGGAATCGTTTCGGGCTCATACACCGTCACGGTCGTCGTATCAGTATCCGAGCATTCTTCGCCGTATGTCACAGTGACAATGTTGGTTGTGTTCTCGAATATGGTCTTCGTTTTGGTGAACGTTCGAGTTTCCCCTGGCCCCAGATTGATAGTGAATGGCCTCCAGGGAATAATGTTGCCCAGAAGATTATCATAGACTATTACACCCGTTAGATAATCAGGGCCCGTATTGGTAACCTCGTATTTATAGGTCACTTCTGTGCCCGCGGTGCATTCGCAATCATCGGTAAACACCGGTGGGGTTGGCGTGGGTGTACAGCTCAGCTTGGATTCGGCTATTCCTACTGGGGCTCGCAGTGATGAAGACGCTACTGAACAGGTCTTATTCACGACTAACCCGCACTGAGGCTCATATACCGTCACGGTAGTCGTATCGGTATCGGAACATTCAGAGCCATCCGGGAATTCCCCGGTCACGGTGACCGTGTTGGTGGTGGTTTCGGTTATGGTCGTCGTTTCGGTAAACGTCTGCGTTTCCCCCCGCGCCAGAGAGGATAGCTCGGCAATTGTGCCCAATTTGTCGTCTTCTACTATTACATTCGTTAAATCATCACCAGTGTTGGTAACTTCGTAGCTATAGGTCACTTCTACGTCTGTGCCTGACATGCATTCGCAGTCATCGGTAAACACCGGCGGAGTTGGCGTGGGCGTTGGAGTTGGTGTCGGATTGCATCCCAGCTTTAATTCGTCTGCACTCTTCAGACCTGGTGATGGAGATGGCACAGAACATCTCTTATTCACGGTCAGGCCGCACTGTGGTAAGCTGTTTGTGAAGTTGATATTGGCCAAATCCTCGTTGGTAATGGTAACCTCATGACAGCCGATCGGATCGATTTGAGTCCAGCCAGGCTTAAGTATCTCACATACCGTGTAGTCCCCGGATACGAGCCCGCAGATCTCCCAGTAACCGTCAGCACCTGTGGCGGAACCTTCAGTACCTGTGGTAATGGCGCGGCACTCTTCGTTATCCAGTTCACCATTCCCGTTTGCATCGAGGAAGATCGTCCAGTTGGTGAGTCCAGCACCCGTTGCGTTATCGAGCTTGTACCCTGAAATACAGTACAGTTCTGTTTTATACATACCACTATCCCAGGTCAGGTCATACTCACCAGGATCAAGTATCGTGACGGCAGTCTTTCCTGAACAGGTATTACTATCTGAGTCACGGGCGTCATCATCACCCCGATTTGGTGGACTGAAGCCATAGCCGTCAGGCAAAACGAATTCCAAGGAGTAGTTGGCCGAGGGGAGATTGGAGAAATGATAGTAGCCGGTTGTGTCCGTTTTCATCGTCGCAACGAATTTCGGATCGCTGTGATGATACAGGTTAACGGTCACATTGGCGATGCCCTGTTCTCCGGGATCCTGAATACCGTCCTCATCAAGATCGTACCAGACATAATCGCCGATAGAAGCATTATTTATATTAATGTTCTCGAAATTGAGATTATAAACATCTACACTCCCAGCCGGAACGTCCCAAAATCCACTTGCTGGTACTATCTGCGTCCAACCCGGCTGAAGCACTTCGGTTACCTTGTAAGTTGTAGTATCTGAGTAAACACAAATCTGCCAATATCCATTCTCGTCCGTTTTATCCTGTACCGTCGGAGATCCCCATCCGTTGGCGGTGACGTTTATCGTCCAACCCTCAAGGCCAACATGCGTTACGTTATCGAACTTATACCCTGAAAAACAGTGCTCTGAAAGTCCTAGCGGCTCTGAATGCCCCCGCGGCTCTAAATCTCCCATCGCCACAGAAATCACTGCGGCTATCGAGGTAATCAATAGCACGGCTACGAGTAACCCACCTAGTCCTTTCTTCAATCGTTTATCCTTCATCTTTTTTTCACCTCCTCTTTCTTCCGCGAGTAGATGTTTGTTCTCACAGTTTATAAAACTTTCTACTTTTGCTCAACATTGCTCAGAGTGAGCAATACTGCCCGGTTGTTGAAAAGGGACTTCCTCTTTATAAATCTTAGGAGCATAGTTCTAGTGGAAACCGCTGGTGTCCGATTAATTGCTCCATCAAACTGCTTATACACGATGCGCGTAAGTGGTGGAAAGAACGGAGATGTTATGCTTTTCTTCTTCTTTTTCTTCTCCCTTCACTATCGCTAATTCGTACGCCCGATCTTTGAATGGCTAAACGGTTACCTTAACGCTACCTTATCCGTTTCGCCAGTCTTCATTTCAATTCACAACCAGTTACTCTGGTAAGGTCTTCAAGGAGCCGTTCGCGACACTATCGCAGGTTACCGTTGTCCTGCACCGATTGCGTGATTTGGATCCTCATCTACTTTTCTTTTTCAACAGAGCGGCACCAGCAAGCGCTAGCAGGCCTATAGAGAGTAGAATGAACGGGGGAAATTCGGGGATAGGAGGCATCGGATTGGTGGAACTTGTAGTCGAATTTGTAGGGGTAGGCGACTCTTGAATAAAGAAATCAGCGCTGTTGTCGTCTGAATCCCATGCAGGCCCGTATCCATTTTGAGTTATGGTATCATTTACTTTTCTTTGGATGCTTTTATCTGAACTAGGAACAACAGCTTCAGTGCCTTCTTTGACATAGCTAACGGTACCCCATGCAACAGCATCTATTCTTTCACTCTCAGCCTCTTCGACTGTTTTTGTGTCAGGATCCCATGGAAAAATTCCAACTGAGCCGGCGGAATCAGAAAGTTGACCATCGACATAGCTTAAATTCCAATCTGGAGTGACGCCAACATCTCCATTAACTACAATCAAATAAAAGCCGTGAGTTGGTATAGTCGCTCCAGATGGAAATACTTTATCCCTCCAAGATTCATTCCAATTCCTGTTAGAAGAGAAATAGCACCAATGCCAACCGGTCATCTCTATGTCACTATTTGTCGGATTATACAATTCCACAAACTCATCGGTAGCAGCTTGCATCTCACTTATTACCACATGATTCGCTATGCTGTCCGCTCCCACAACCTGCACACTCAGCGCTACCACAGCCGTCGCCAAAACCACGATAGCAACCGATCTTCGAGGCATACGCTTACCTTATCTTCTTCAGTATTTAATACTATCTATAACAAAAGTGAATAGCTATCTAAACGCTGGATTTCCCTATCAATGCAAGTACACGGAAGGGAAGAAGCGAAGACGTGGAAGGTCAAGAAAGAGCACTGAGACGATTTTGCTCCGCTGCGGCTATGCCTCCCTCAGTACATAAAAAGGCCGTGTATTTACCTAACGTTCTCAGTAACCGGTTTTGCGAAGTGAACATGCGACGATTCGTGAATATGTTAAGTAAACTTTGAAACTACCCGGTATAAAGTGATGCTGGTATGGCTTTGATCCCTCTATGATACCTTTTAGTGTTGAACCA